>JBGUER010000027.1:0-22768 GCA_041821285.1 Clostridiaceae bacterium | reverse complement strand
ATACCATAAAAGAAGTTTTTAATAAATATGGTATTGATGCAGAATACAAATCAAAAATTCAGGAAGATTGTATAGAAGTTACAATAAAAATACCAAAAAACAAATAGTTTCACGTGAAACAATCCATATTTTATGGATTGTTTATTTTTTTCTTTTAAATTTGTCAATAACATAATATAATGTATATAAATGAAATTTAATTTTAAATTTTATAAATGAAAGAGGTGGGTTATGAAAGTAATTTGTATATTTAATCAAAAGGGTGGAGTCGGAAAAACAACAACTAATATAAATATGGGTTGTTATTTAGCTAATGAGGGCTATAAAGTTTTAACAATAGATGTAGATCCACAGGGCAATACTACAAGCGGCATGGGAATAGATAAAAATAAACTTGAGTATTCAATTTATGATGTGTTTACTGAGAATATACCTTTAAAAAATACAATAATTAAATCAGAACTAATTAGTAATTATTATATTGTTCCATCTGTAGTTAGCTTAGCAGGTGCAGAAGTAGAATTGATAAATACTAAGAATAGGGAAATGATCTTAAAAAATGAAATTAAAAAATTAGAAGAAGACTATGATTTTATTTTTATTGATTGTCCACCTTCACTAGGATTTTTAACTGTAAATGCTTTAAGTGCAGCGGATAGTGTTTTAATACCTATTCAATGCGAGTTTTATGCTTTAGAAGGAGTTGGACAACTTGTAAATACTATATCATTAGTTAAAAAGTCTTTAAATAAGAATTTAAATGTTGAAGGCGTAATAATGAGTATGTATGATAGTAGAACTAATTTATCAAATGAGGTAGTGGAAGAGGTTAAAAGATATTTTGGAAATAAAGTATATAATACAACCATTCCAAGAAATGTTAGATTAGCTGAATCACCTAGTTTTGGGCTACCGATAATGCTATATGATGAGAAATGTAGAGGGGCGCGTGCATATGCTGACCTGACAAAAGAGTTTATATCAAGACAGAAGGAGGTAAATAATGAATAAAAAGCATGGCTTGGGAAAAGGGCTAGGTGCATTAATACCAGAAGAATTAAGTAAAGACATAGAGGATAATTCTATTTTTAAAATAGATCTTAATTTAATTAAAGCAAATGAAGAGCAACCAAGAAAGAATTTTGATGAGAGTAAGATCCTTGTTTTAGCTGAATCAATAAAAGAACATGGGATAATACAACCATTAGTACTAAAAAAAAGTGATGATAACTACATAATAATAGCAGGGGAAAGAAGATGGAGAGCTGCTAAAAAGTTAGGTCTGAAAGAAGTTCCCGCAGTTATTTTAGATTTATCAGATAAAGAAGTGTTAGAAGTATCGTTAATTGAAAATATTCAAAGGGAAGATTTGAATCCTATTGAAGAGGCATTTGCTTATGAGAAACTTATAAATCAATTTAATCTTACACAAGAAACTTTATCAAAACGAATAGGTAAATCTAGAACTGCTATTACTAATTGTTTAAGACTGTTAAATCTAGATAGTCGTGTTAAGGAGTACATAATTGATGGAGTTATTTCAGAGGGTCATGGAAGGGCACTTTTAGCATGTAAAAGTAATGATGATCAATTTAAATACGCAAGACAAGTTATAGACGAGAAGCTTAGTGTGCGTGAAACTGAAAAACTTGTAAATGCGGTAAAAAAGTTAAAAAAACCAAATATAATTGATGAAGCAATGCATCCATATATAAAAGATATTGAAACAAAGCTAGAAGGAATTTTCGGTACAAAAGTTAAAATTGACAATAAAAAAAATAAAGGTAAAATTGAAATTCAATATTATTCTCAAGATGACCTTGAGAGAATAATAGAAATATTAGAATTATAATGTTTCACGTGAAACAATGAAAGGAGAAATGAATGAATAATATATCGGATTTTATATTAAACAACCTTAGTATTATAGTTATAATAATGGGAACAGTAAGTTTAATATTATTTGTTATGATTTTATGTGCATTTAGTACTATAAGTAAGCTAAAAAAGAGAATAAGAAAGCTCACTAGAGGAATAGAAGGTGAGAATATAGAAAAAATAATAAATAAATATTATGAATCAATTGATAATGTGAATAAATCAAATTCAAAAATAAATGAAGAAATATCAAATATAAATATAAAATTAAATAGCTGTGTACAAAAGGTAACAATTAAAAGATACAAAGCTTTTGAAAATGTAGGAAGTGATTTAAGCTTTTCCATTGCATTTTTGGATTTAAAAAATAACGGTGTTGTATTAACAGGTATATATGGAAGAGAAGATAGTATAACCTATGCTAAACCAATTGATAGTGGAATATCAAGGTATGATTTATCAGGAGAAGAAAAGGAAGTACTAAATGGTGCTATGAACAAATAAATCATACTAAATTCTCTTTTAAATCTTTCTTTAAACTTTCTAGAGAAATATATTTTTTCTCTGGAGAGTTATTTTTATATTTGTTTCCATATATTTCAAGCAAGCTATGATATATACCCTTATATATAATATCAGCTAATTTCATAACAGTATAAAGTCTAGTATTTTGAAGAACCATAAAATCTAAAGTTCCAGATATATTTACTATGCCTGTTATACTATAATTACCGACTTTCGGAAGATTTTTATTAAGTGCTGAACCAGGACAAATAGGTTTGTTTTCTAAATATATTTTACCGATATTTTGAATACAGCCTAAACTAGCATCAATAGCAATAATAAATGGTTTATTATGTTCTTTATTAATAAATTTCAAAGTTTCTTTAAGATTTTTAGCGTGAACAGGATTTTCTAATGAACCATAAAAATATACTCCATCGCGTTTAAGCGATTTTAATCTATCACCAATTAGAGGTCCTAAAGAATCACCGGTAGACCTATCAGTTCCAATAGAAAGAAATACAACGGATTTTTTGGACTTAATAATTGGGGTTAATATTTTACATAGTGAATCCCTTAAAAGAAAAACTGATTTATATGAATTTGAATCTAAAATTATTTTTTCCATAAAAAAACCTCCTATGAAAAAGTATGCCCCATAGAAGCTTATTTATGCATAAAAAGTTAAAGATTTATGATTTATTAATTATTAAATTAATACTATCTATTGCATACTTAATTTCTTTTTTAGTATTAAAATGAGAAGGGCTTAAACGAAGTGTGCCGTAAGGATAAGAACCAATGGTTTTATGGCTTAAAGGAGCGCAATGAAGGCCACATCTGGTCATTATATTAAATTCACGGTCTAATCTAAAAGAGAGTTCATCTGGTAGAATTAAATCTGAAGTTATAGATATTACGGGTGTAATCTTGTTTGAGTCTAATGGACCGTAAATAAAAATATTTTCAATATTCAATAGTTCTTGAATAAAGAAATTTGTAAGAAAAATTTCTTTTTCTCTTATATATGAGATCCCCATATCATTAATATAATCTAATGCTTTTTTTAATCCATATATACCTGGATTATTCATAGTTCCAGATTCAAATTTATCAGGCAAGAAATTTGGTTGAACTAAATTACTAGATTCACTTCCAGTTCCCCCTTCAATATAAGTATTCATAATATCATTCATCTCATCAGAAATAATAAATCCACCGGTGCCTTGAGGACCTAATAAGCCTTTATGACCAGTAAAAGCTAAGGCACTTAGATTTAAATCATAAAAATCTATAGGTATATGACCAGCTCCCTGAGCGGTATCTAAAACGAAGAAAATATTATTTTTTTTACATAATATACCTATTTCTTTAATTGGTTGAATTGTTCCTACAATATTTGATGATATCGACATTACAATAAGTTTAGTATTATTTTTTATAGCAGATTTTATATCCTCAATAGATACAAGTCCTTGTTTAGAGCAATGAACGATAGTTAAGTCAATCTTTTTATCTTTTAAACTATAAAGAGGTCTCAAAACAGAATTATGGTCCATAGATGTGGTTATCACATGAAAATCATTATCAATGAATCCTTTTACTAACAAATTGAGAGAAAAAGTGATATTAGGAGTAAAAATTACATTAGAAGGTTTATCAAAATAAAAGAAGCTAGAAATAGATTCCCTAGCACTAAATATAATTCTACTGCCCTCTAAAGACGAGCTATACGTTCCTCTCCCTGTATTAACACCAATATTAGTCATATAATCATAAACTGCTTTAGCTACTCCTTTAGGTTTAGGAAAAGAAGTAGCGGCATTGTCTAAATATAAATTCATAGGAATCTCCTAAATAAAAGTTTTTACAAACATTGTAAAACCAAAAAATATAAAGCCTAATCCAATAAAAAAGATAGAATAAATTAAAATTTGTGAAGTTTTTTTAGTAGAACTAGGAGTTAAAAATTTAACACCTTTTAAAGCTGATATATTAAGTAACAACATCCATGCAAACATACCTAAAATAATAGAAAATATAAATAGGTAGTAGTATAGCGGACCTACGTAATACCAAGCTCTTATAACTGTTCCGCTTAAAGTTATCCAACAGGAAGCAGTTAGTGGATTAGAAAATGTAATTATAAAACCAGCTAGAAATGGCATAGATTTAATTTTACTATTTTTAAATATTCCTGTATTAGATCTTTTGTCTTTTGACTTTTTTATAGAGTTGTAACCAATAAAACTTAATACAAAACCAGAAATCAACCAAAATAATGCTTCAGTTTTTTTATTGGACGATAATAGCTTAGATAAACCTAAATTTATAAGTATAATATAAGTTAAATCAGCAGTAAGTGTTCCAATAGATACGGTAAAACCTTTTTTAAATCCATCGGATATAGTTCGTTTGACGGCTTCGATTCCAGCTGGCCCAAGAGGAAGCGCAAATATGAATCCGGTAATAAATCCTAAAAATATAGCTTTTAAAATAAGTAAAAAATTTTCCATAAAGTTTCCTCAATATTATATTATTTGATATAATCATATTAACATTATAAAATAATATATACAAATAATATATAAGAGGAGTGAATTTTGTGAATATATTAGATTGTTCAGGACTTAAATGTCCTATACCAGTTGTAAATACAAAAAAATATTTTGATAGTATTGATGAAGGTGAAGCAACTGTCATTATAGACAATGAAGTGGCTAAAAATAATGTATCAAAATTATGTGATAGTTTAGGATTATATTATGAAGTAGAAGAAAAACAACACAAATATTATATAAATGTAAAAAAAGAAAAATGCCAAGTTTGTGAAAACATCAGTTTTGAACAGGATTATGGAATTGTTATAGGAAGTAATAAAATGGGACAAGGAGAGGATAAATTAGGAGAAATTTTAATGAAAAGTTATTTATTTGCATTATCAGAGCAAGATAAGATTCCTAAATTTTTAATTTTCTTAAATAGTGGAGTTAAACTTACGACGGAAGGGTCAGGTGTTATTGAAAGCTTGAAAGCTTTAGAAGAAAAAGATACAGAAATACTAAGTTGCGGAACATGTCTTGATTTCTATAATATAAAAGATAAACTTTTAATTGGAGATATATCCAATATGTATACAATAGTAGAAAAAATGAATAGTGTTAAAAACACAATAAAAATATAGTTATGTATAATATAATTTTAACTTTTGAAAATACTCATAGAGCAATAGAATCAGAAAGTAAATTAAATGAAAAAGGATTTAAAATAACGGTGATACCCACACCTACGTTTATAACAAAGAGTTGCGGAATAAGCATTAAAATGGAAGAAAAGTATTTAGATGAAATAATAAAATTAAAAAAAGATAAAATAATAAAAATAAACAAAATATATAATCAAATAGAAAAAACATATATAGTAGTAGGTGAAGATGAAGAAATTTAAAACTTTTCATTTAAATTTTGGAATAATGTTGTAGATTTCAATACTGCATTAGATTTAAAGGTAATAAAGGAATAGGAGGAATAATATGCAAAAACACATAAATTTAGGTGATATAGTTGAAATGAAAAAAGGTCATCCCTGTGGTAGCAATGAATGGGAAGTTATAAGAATAGGGGCTGATGTAAAAATAAAATGTTTAAATTGTGGTAGAATAGTTATGCTTGAAAGAAGTAAATATGAAAAACGATTAAAAAAAATAATAAAAGCTGGAGAAATTCAAGAATAATTAATATTTACTTGATTTTAATAATATGTTGTGATAAACTTTAAGTCTATGGTCCCTGCCGTGCAGACACGGCCGTTAGTCCAGAGGGAGGAGGTGAAATCTAATGAGAAAATATGAAACTATATTTATATTACAGCCATCATTAGACGAAGAGGCAGTTAATGCTAATATCGAAAAATTCAAAGGTATAATTGAAACTAATGGCGGAGTAGTTGACAATGTTGATTTCTGGGGTAAGAGAAAACTTGCTTATGAAATTAAAAAAGTTAACGAAGGTTATTACACATTAGTGAATTTCAGCGCAGAACCTGATTTACCTAAAGAATTAGATAGATTATTTAGAATTTCTGATGCTGTTATAAGACATATGATTATTGTAGTAGAAAAATAAGAGGTGCTTCTATGAATAAAGTGGTTTTAATTGGAAGATTAACAAAAGACCCTGAGTTAAGGTATATTGCCGGGACTGGAAACGCAGTAACTACATTTACAATAGCTATAGATAGAAGATTTAATAATAAAGAAGGCAAGAAAGAGGCCGATTTTGTACCTATTGTTGTTTGGGGAAAAAGTGCTGAATTTGTAGCCAATTATGGTGGTAAGGGTAGACTTATTGGCGTAAGTGGAAGAATTCAAACTGGTAGTTATGAAGCTAAGGATGGTACTAGAAGATACACTACAGATGTTGTAGCGGATGATGTTCAATTCTTAGATAAAGGCAATCAAACCAATCAAAATAAAAATACAATGGGAAATAATCAATATCAAGGCTCTCCTATGGGGGATGACTCATTTGATGATATAACCCCTGTTGATGATGGAGAGATTCCATTCTAAAGGTAAGGAGGAAATGTTATGGGAAAAGAATCAGGTAGAAGAAGTAATGGCGGCGGCGGCGCTAGAATGAGAAGAACTAAGAGAAAAGTTTGTTCATTCTGTGTTGATAAAGCTACTGCAATTGACTATAAAGATTTAAATAAATTAAGAAAATATATCACAGAAAGAGGAAAGATTCTTCCAAGAAGAATATCCGGAACCTGTGCTAAACATCAAAGAATGTTAACAGAAGCTATAAAAAGAGCAAGAATAATAGCTTTATTACCATTTACTACAGAATAAAACAGCCTTGTGGCTGTTTTTTTGTTATATTAGTATATTCTTTATTGCATAAATTATAAAATAAATTTAAAATAAGTTTATAGACAAAAAGGGGATGTGATTATGAGAAGAGATGATTTCAATATAATGTCTAATATAAAAGTTATAGAAGGATTAAAAGCAGATTTAATATGCGTAATAGGGCAATTGTTTAAGTTAATGACTAAAGGTGCTAATGTAGCAAAAGATGATATATTAAATAGTATTTCCGGGGCAATATCCTTACTATATATTTTAGCAGATAGAATGGGATATTCTTATGAAGCAGTTGATGAAGAAATAAAAAGAAAACTAAAAGAAGGAATAATAGAACAAGATGAAATAGAGGTTCAGGGTAAAGATTTAAGTAAATTATATAATCATTTAAGAGAAAGAAATAAATAGTAGGGGGACAAAATGAAAAATGATAAATATACTACTAAGGGGATAGTGGAAGCTGGAATAATGACTGGAATAGTTGTAATATTAATGTTAATAGCAGCTTACATACCTATGTTTGGTATAGGAGGAATATTATTATTACCTGTACCAATAACAATAATATATTTAAGACATGGATTCAAGGAAGCATTATTAAGTATTATTGTAAGTGATATTATAGTTTCTACGGCATACGACCCTATTCTTACACTATCGCTTGCTATTTTATATGGTTCAACTGCTTTAACACTAGGATATTGTATAAAGAGGAAATTAAAATTTGGGAAAATCATAATGATATTAACTTTAGTTAATATAGTAGCGATGATAGCAAACGTGTTATTAGTTTCAATAATAACTTCAAATGGTATAGGTGGATTATCAGACCAAATGCAAGTTTTGATTAATAATTTTAAAGGTTCAATAGAAAAAACAAAGGCTATGGGTATAAATAGTGGTTTAGGAGAAGAGAGCTTAGCTAGATATGATGAAATGATAAGTGTGTTAAATGTTGATTATATGTTAAAGCTTATGGCTGGTGCTATTACAATATATGCACTTATATCAGCTTATATAAATTACATAATATGTAGAAAGATATTAGGAAGACTAGGGTATGAAGTAGAAAAAGAAACTCCTGTATCTATGATAAATTTTGATGCAAAAATAGGTTTGGTTGTAATTCTATTCGTACTTATAGGTACTATATTAACGTATTATAAAATACCAGCAGGGGAATATTTCTACAATTCATCAAATTATGTTCTCCAGACAATATTCGTAATTCAAGGAATATCAGTTATTGTATATTTTTTAAGAAATAAGTTTAATATTCATAAGGGAATAATAATAGCAATGTTAATATTATTATTTAGTATTATAAGTCAAATTGCAATATTTATAGGACTTGGTGATTTAATATTTGATTTTAGAAAAATAAATAAAAATAGAGTTAATAGAAAGTAGTTGAGGTTTTATGGACTATAAATACAAAACATTTGCTCCCAATAGTAAGGTTTATATGTTTATAATAGCAGTTCTTATTGTGATTATATTATATTTTGGACATATATTTACTGGTTTTTTTGTGCTTTCTCTTTATGCTTTTCTTATAATTTATAATGTATTAAATGAAAGAAAAAAAGAAAAAGATTGGAAGAAATTTATAGAAGAATTTTCATTGAATTTAGATAGTGCAACTCAAAACACTTTAGTTAATAATCCATTTCCCCTTTCTATAATAAGTGAAGATGGAAGTATACTTTGGTATAACAAAAAATTCTTAAAGATTATAGAAAGAGAAAATATTTTAGGTACTAATATAGAAAATATTTCAAATAAATTAAAAACTGAAATTTTAATAAAGAAAGATAGCTTGAAACATATAAATATAAATAATAAATATTATGATATATATATAAATAATGTAAAAACAGCAGAAAAAGATAATAGGAAAGAAGTTGTTTATATTGTTTATTATTATGATATAACTGAAAATTATAATTTAATAAAAAGCTTAAATGAAGATAAAGAAGTTGTTATGTTAATAGAAGTTGATAATTTTGATGAAGTATTAAAAAATGTAGATGAAGACAAACAACCTTTACTAAAGGCAAGAGTAGAAACAACTATAAACAGTTATGGTTCAACTATAAAGGCATTTTGTAAGAAATATGAAAATAACAAATATATATTAAGTTTTCAAAATAAATATTTAAAAGAAGAAATTGAAAAGAAATTTGATATACTAGATCAAATAAGAGAAATAAATATAGGAAATACAATAGGCATAACATTAAGTGTGGGTGTAGGCGTTTATGGGAATAGTTCACAGGATAATTATGATTATGCAACGCAAGCATTAGAGTTATCGCTTGGAAGAGGTGGAGATCAAGCTGTAGTTAAAAGTGGTAGTAAACTTGATTTTTATGGTGGGAAAACTAAAGAAGTTCAAAAGAGAACTAAAGTACGGGCTAGAGTTATAGCTCATGCGCTATTAAATATTATGAATGAAAGTAGTCATGTGTTTATAATGGGTCATACTAATTCTGATATAGATTGTTTTGGTGCAGCTTTTGGTTTATGGAGAGCATCTAAGTTGTTGTCAAAAAAATGCAATATAATATTAGAAAATGAGAATTCTAGTGTAAAACCACTTTTAAATAAAATTAGAGATTCTGGAGAATATGAAGGAATGATTCAAGATTCAAATTATTGTTTAAATAATATGGATGAAAATAGTTTGCTTATATTAGTAGATGTAAATAATATAAACTATGTTCAAAGCAGAGAGGTTTTTCAAAGATTTAACAAAATAGTTGTAATAGATCACCATAGAAGATCAAAAGATTTTGTTAAGAGTGCACTGTTAAGTTATGTGGAAGTGTATGCATCGTCTACATGTGAACTTGTTACGGAAGTTTTTCAATATATGTTTGAAAATCCAAAACTTATGCCTCTTGAAGCAGAAGCTTTGTTTGCAGGAATATCAGTAGATACTAAAAATTTTACATTTAAAACCGGTGTTAGAACTTTTGAAGCTGCAGGATTTTTAAGAAAATCTGGAGCAGACACTGTAGAAGTTAAAAAATTGTTTTCTTATGATTTTGATTCTTATGTTCAGAGGATAGAAATAATAAAAAATGCTGAAATAGTAAATGGAATTGCTATAGCAAAATGTGATGAGAAGACAAAAGATCAGGTTATAGCAGCGCAAGCTTCAGATGAACTATTAAATATAAATGGTGTATTAGCATCCTTTGTGCTTTTTAAACAGGATAATGATATACTGATAAGTGGTAGGTCTTTAGGTGAGGTAAATGTTCAAATAATTCTTGAAAGATTAGGTGGCGGTGGTCATTTAACCATGGCAGGTACAAAACTTGCTAATATGTCTATGAAAAAAGCAATAGAAAAACTTAAGATAGAAATAAACGAATATAAACAGGAGAGTGAAGATAAATGAAAGTAATATTATTAAAAGATGTAAAAAGTGTAGGTAAAAAAGGAGATTTAATTAATGCTTCTGATGGATATGCTAGAAATTTCTTATTTCCCAGGAAATTAGCTGAACAAGCAACTGAAAATAATATTCATAGATTAAATTTAAAAAATGAATCAGAGAGAAAGAAAAAGTTACAAGAAACAGAAGAAGCACAGAAATTCGCAGCAAGTTTAAAAGGAAAACAAATTAAAATTACAACTAAGTCAGGTGAAACAGGAAGATTATTTGGTTCTATAACATCAAAAGATGTGGTTACAGAAATAAAAAAACAATTAAATTTAACTATAGATAAGAAAAAAATTGTTATGGATACTATAAGGAATCTTGGAATATATGAAGTTGAACTTAAATTATATCCAGAGATATCAACAAAAATAAAGGTAGAAGTTATTGAGGCTTAATGGAAGGAGCATAAATTGAATTTAGAAAAAGAATATGGAGAATTACAAGAGGATATAACAAAAGAATTACCTCTTAAAGATAGAGTAGATGTATTATATGGAATAGTATACAAAAGTTTAGATGAAGGAACTATAAAAGCTAGGATAGTTAGATATAAGCTTCAAAAATATATTCATAGCGGTAATAATTACGAAAGACTTTATGCTATAAATAAGATAATAAGCGATGAGAAAAGCGAAATAAATATTGTTCCTACAGACTCTGAAGTAGAATATGCTATCGAAAACACATATAAAAATATAAAAGAAAATATAGTAATGGGCTATGTTCAAAATAGGATAGAAGAAGAAGTAAATAAAGAATTAAATGAAAAACAAGAAAAGTATATAGATGAGTTAAGACTTAATATAATGAAAAAGAAAAAAGGTCCTGAAAATGCAAAAACTATTAAAAAATATACAGACCTTGAGGTTTTAGATAAAAGAAAATTAAACACAAATATCCAAGCTTTATTAAGACCAGATAAATTTTCTGAAATAGTAGGTCAGGATAGGGCAATCAAGGCACTTATTTCTAAAATTGCATCTCCTTATCCACAGCATATAATACTTTACGGACCTCCAGGTATAGGTAAAACTACAGCTGCAAGGCTTGCGCTAGAGGAATCAAAAAAGTTAAAATATTCAACTTTTCATAAAGACTCAAAATTCATTGAGGTTGATGGTACAACTTTAAGATGGGACCCAAGAGAAATAACAAATCCTTTACTTGGTTCAGTTCACGACCCAATATATCAAGGTAGTAAAAGGGACTTAGCGGAAACGGGAATACCAGAACCTAAAATAGGATTAGTTACAGAGGCGCATGGTGGAGTGTTATTTATTGATGAAATAGGAGAACTAGATTCCATATTGCAAAATAAACTTTTAAAAGTTTTAGAAGATAAAAGGGTCGAATTTTCATCTTCATATTATGATCCTGATGATGAAAACACACCAAAATATATTAAATATTTATTTGATAATGGCGCACCAGCAGATTTCGTTTTAATAGGTGCTACTACAAAAGAACCTAAAGATATAAATCCGGCTTTAAGATCTAGGTGTACAGAGGTATATTTCGAGCCGTTAACAAGAATTGATATAGAAAAAATAGTAATAAATGCTGCTAATAAATTAAGTATAGATATAGAAGATGAAATACCGAAGGTTATAGCTAAATACACTATGGAAGGAAGAAGAGCAGTTAATATTTTAGCTGATGTTTATGGATATGTTTTATATAAAAATGATAATAATAAAACAAGTGAAAATATAAAAATAACTATAAAAGATTTAGAAGATATAATATCTATTAGTAGGTTGACGCCATATGAGAAAATAGAAACTAATTTATCTCATGAAATAGGCCATATTCATGGTCTTGGAGTGGCAGGATATATAGGTACTACTTTAGAAATAGAAACAGAAGTGTTTAAATCAAAAGACAAGGGAAAGGGAACTGTTAGATTTAATGATACTGCAGGTTCTATGGCTAAAGATTCGGTTTTTAATGCAGCAGCTGTAATAAGAAGAATAACAGATGAGGATATTAAAGATTATGATATTCATGTTAATGTAATAGGTGGAGGAAGGATAGATGGTCCCTCTGCAGGATCCGCCATAACTATATGTATAATAAGTGCTTTGCTAAAGAAACATGTAAGACAAGATATAGCGATAACTGGTGAAATATCTTTAAGAGGAAAAATAAAACCAGTTGGTGGAATATTTGAAAAGGTATATGGAGCAAGAAGAAAAGGAATAAAACTTGTTATAGTACCGGAAGATAATAAAAATGAAATACCTCTTGGTTTAACTGATATTGAAATAAAATCAGTTTCAACAATAGAGGAATTAATAAGTCTAGTATTTTAGGAGAGTCTAATATGGAAACACCTATTATGAGAAGTTACCCACAAAATATAGAAGCAGAGCAATCTATTTTAGGATCTATGATGATTGATAAGACAGCCATAGCAGAAACTGCAGAAATTTTAAAAGTAGAGGATTTTTATAAGGAAACTCATAAGGTAATATATAAAGCAATAATTGATTTATATCAAATGGATGTACCTATAGATATAATAACACTTATAGAAAATTTAAGATCTACAGAAAAATTGCAAGGAGCAGGAGGCATAACATATGTTTCAGAATTGTTTAATTCGGTTGCATCAACTGCTAATCTTTCTTCATATATAAAGATAGTTGAGGATAAATCTACTCTTAGAAAGCTTATAAGAGCCTCTACTGGTATAATAGAAGAAAGCTATAATAAACAAGAAGATGTTGAAGAAGTTTTAGATGGAGCAGAAAAAAGAATATTTGATATAGCAGAGAAAAGAACTACCTCTGATTTTGAATCGTTAGGGGATGTTTTAGAAAGAGGAATAGTAGAGATAGAAAAGATATTTATAAATAAAGGCCAATTAACAGGAGTAGCATCAGGTTTTAATGAATTAGATGAAATGACTACAGGATTTCAAAAGGGTGATATGATTTTAATTGCGGCAAGACCGTCAATGGGAAAAACAACATTTGCTTTAAATTTGGCACAGCATGCAGCTATTAGAGAAGGTAAAAGTGTAGCTGTATTTTCTCTAGAAATGTCAAAAGAGCAACTTGCATATAAACTTTTATGTTCCGAGGCTAATGTAGATTTGCATAGAATGAAAAATGGAGATTTAGATGATAAAGATTGGCAATCAATAGCTAGGGCATCTGGGCCATTAGGTGGAGCTAAAATGTTTATTGATGATACGGCAGGTATTACAGTAACTGAAATGAAATCAAAATGTAGAAGAATAAAAATAGAACATGGAATAGATTTGGTGGTAATAGATTATCTTCAATTGATGAGTGGAAAAAATTCAGAAAGTAGACAACAAGAAGTATCTGAAATATCAAGATCAATAAAGGCATTAGCTAAAGAAATGAGTTGCCCAGTAATAGCGCTTTCTCAGTTATCTCGTGCACCAGAACAAAGGGCAGATCATAGACCAATGTTGTCAGACCTTAGAGAATCGGGTTCTATAGAACAGGATGCGGATATAGTTATGTTTTTGTATAGAGATGAATACTATGATCCTGAAAGTGAAGATAAGGGAATAGCAGAATGTATAATATCCAAGCAAAGGAATGGTCCTACAGGTACAGTTAAATTAGCTTGGCTTGGTCAATTTAGTAAATTTGCAAGGCTTGATTTAATTCATAGAGAATAATCCACAAAAACAAATAAAAAAAGAATAAAATTCGGGATTCTGTGGATAAAAATCTTAAAAATTTAGAAAATGTGGATAAAAACCAGTGGTAGGTGTGCATATGTTAAAAGTATTACCAGAAAGATTTAATAAGAAATGGCTTATAATATACCTAATAACTTTTATTTTGTTGTATATAATATTTTTGATCTCAGGAAATGGAGTATTTAATAAAGAATCAGGTAAGAATTTTTATCTTAGTATGTTTTATTTAGCTATAATACCCTCCACTATGATATTTATATTTGGATTTTTAGGTGCTAAGATAATATATATATTTAGTACTGTAGGAATATTTTTAGGAACACTATTTATTATATTTTCATCTAAACAAGCTACAGGATGGGAAGATTTAGCCGCAGTTGCAGGTCTTTTATTTACATATGCAGTAAGTCTAGGAATAGGAATTGCCGCACAAATAGGCGTAGTTGTATCAAAAAAAATAAAACAAGCAAATAAATAATAAAAAGGGACCTAGTTAAAATAAAGGTCCCCTTATTTTATACAAAAACAGAATAATATAAAGATAAAAGACAATAGAGAGGATAAATGAGATAATACGACCAATTTCAATATTGCTTAATTTCTTATTCGATACTACAATATATTGTGTGTTGAAAATATAATATAACTATATATTGTGGTTGGAGGAATTTGTATGTATGTAATAAAAAGAGATGGAAGAAAAGTATTATTTACTCAAGAAAAAATAACAAACGCCATAAAAAGAGCAGCAAGTGAAATAGGTGTTAATTTAAAAGATAGTGAATCTATTTATTTAACAGGCAAAGTTATTGATAATATAGAAGAAAATTATAAGGATGAGATTTCAGTTGAAGAGATTCAAAATATAGTAGAAGTTGCTTTATTAGCAGAAGACAATAAAGAAATAGGCAGAGTATATTCTAATTATAGAAAAGAAAGAACTAAGATAAGAGAAATAAAATCAGATCTTATGAATGTAATAGATAGAATAGGGATAGAAACTGATAGAGACAATGCTAATGTTGGAAATAATTTCAGTTCTAAACTTTTAAGAATAGCTAGCGAATCAAATAAATGGCATAATTTATCTATGATGCCAAAACATCTAGCTAAAGCACATGAAAACGGTGATGTGTATTATCATGATTTAGATAGCTTTAATTTAACTACAAATTGTTTGAATATAGAAACTGGTAAAATATTAAAAAGAGGTTTTAATACAGGATATGGTACAATAAATCCTCCACAAAGAATAGAGTCTGCTGCAGAATTATCATGTATACTTCTACAAAGTGCTCAAAATGATACTTTTGGTGGACAATCTCATGTAAATTTTGATAATGACATGGCATGTTACGTAAAAAAGACTAGAGAAGAGATAGAAGAAGAAATAGAAGACCCTGAAATAGTTGAGGAAAAATTAAGTAGAAGAATTCATCAATCCATGCAGGGAATAATATATAATTTAAATACTATGCATTCAAGGGCGGGTTCACAAGTTCCATTTAGCTCTATGAATATAGGAATACCAAAATCAGATGAAGCTGCATTAGTTTGCAAGATTTTCTTAGAAGAGTATGAAAAAGGACTTGGAAAAGGAGAACAACCAGTATTTCCAAATATAATATTTAGAGTTAAAAGTGGAGTAAATAGAGAAGAAAATGATCCATATTTTTATCTATATAAATTAGCTTGTAGAGTTGCAAGCAAAAGAATGAATCCAACTTTTATGAATTTAGATGCTGATTTTAATAAAGAGTATTATGATAAAGGAATATTAGCAGCTACTATGGGATGTAGAACTTACATAATGGATAATGTAAATGGTGAAGCAGGACCTGACGGAAGAGGAAATATTGCTCCAGCCACAATAAACCTACCAAGACTTGGATTATTAGCTAAAAATGATATAGATAAATTTTTCGAACTTTTAGAAAATAGATTAGATTTAGCTAGAGAATCTCTTTTATATAGATATGATGTATTAAAAAAATTAAAAGTTAAAGATCTTCCCTTTGTAGCTGGACAAGGATTGATGAAGGGGTCAGAAAATTTAGATGAAAACAGCTCAATTGAACCAATATTAAAGCAAGGAACTTATGGTATAGGATTTATTGGACTAGCTGAAACGCTAACAGCATTAACAGGAGAACATCATGGAGAAAGCAAAGAATCAAAAGAGCTTGGAATAAAAATAATATCTTATATTAGAGATTTCTGCGACAAATATAAAAAAGAAGATAAATTAAATTGGTCTTGCTATGCAACTCCTGCAGAAGGTCTTAGCGGAAGATTTATAGTACAGGATAAAAATATATTTGGTGAAATAAGAGGAGTAACAGATAAAGAATATTATACAAATTCTTTTCATGTACCAGTTGGATACAATATATCATTTAAAGATAAAATAGATATTGAAGCACCTTATCACAAATTATGTAATGGTGGACATATAAGTTATATAGAACTAGATGGATACCCTACAGAAGAAGTAATAATGGATATTGTAAATTATGCTTACAAAAATACTAATATAAGCTATATGGGAATAAATTTTCATATAAAATATTGTAAGGATTGTGGAACTTATTTAAATGGGGAAAATAAAACTTGTAAATGTGGTAGCACTAATATACAGGGAATATCTAGAGTTACAGGGTACTTAAGCTTAGATGAGAGATTTGGAGTAGGAAAAGTTGCAGAAAGACACGATAGAACTTCTCACACAGAAAACCATATAAAATCTTATAGATAGGTGGATAATATGAAATTGCAGGTAGCGGGGTTTCTTGATAATTCTATGGTAAATGGAGAAGGGTTAAGAAGCGTATTGTTTGTATCAGGATGCAGACATAATTGTGATGGTTGCCATAATCATGCGATGCAAGATTATAATTATGGCGAAGAAATAGAAATAGAAGATATAATAGATAGAATAAAAAACAATATGCAGGTAGCACGAGGGGTTACCTTTTCTGGAGGAGAACCCTTCGATAAAGCTTTAGAATTAAAAGCATTAGCTAAAGCGTTAAAAACTTTAGGTATAAATATATGGTGTTATTCTGGCTATTTATATGAAGATATAATAAAATCTACTGAAAAATTAGAATTATTAAAATATATAGATGTTTTAGTTGATGGGAAGTTTATGAAAGATTTAACTGAAGATAGCCCTAAATATGCAGGTTCTAGAAATCAAAGAGTATTAGATGCAAAGAAAAGTTTGGAAAATAATAAAATAATAAAATATTTATAAGAAGAGAACACTATAGGTAAAATAACTTATAGTGTTTTTTTATTATAGTGATATAAATCACATATTAATATAAATTTAAAGGGTATTATAGATTCATAGGAAAGAAATAATAATTAAAAAAATCAGTAGTTTAAATATAGGAGGAGATAAAAATGAATAATAAATTTGATAAATCTAATAATATAGGTGACGTGGTAACTAAATTTCCTGGTGCAGGATATATATTCATGGAAAATAAAATAGATTTTTGTTGTGGTGGAAATAGAAAGCTTGAAGAAGTTATTAAAGAACAAGGGTTAGATGAAGAAACTATATTAAATCAGTTAAATTCAAAATATGAGAAATATATATTGATTAAAGAAGATAATGATTTTACTAAATATAGTTCAAAAGATTTAATTGAATATGTAGTAAATAAACATCATGGATTTTTGAAAAATAATTTGCCTAAAATAGAGGAATTAATATTAAAAATATTAAAAGCACACAGTGAAAATCATGGAGATTTATTAAAACAGGTATATATAGACTTTAATTCGTTAAAAATGGAACTTGATATACATCTTATAAAAGAAGAAACTAAAGTATTTCCTGCAATAATAAGTTACGAAGAAGGAAAGGATAAAGATCTAGAAAAATTAAAAAATCTAATAAATGAATTAGAAGATGAGCATACTGGAGCAGGGGATATAATAAAAAATTTAAGAAAAATAACAGATGATTACAGTGTTCCAGAGGATGGATGTAATACATTTATATTAACTTATAAAATGTTAGAAGAGTTAGAAAAAGATTTATTTCAACACATTCATTTAGAGAATAATATATTATTTAAAAGATATTAGGAGGAGGACTATGGCTTATAAAGTAAATGATAGAGTAACGTGGGTTGGTAAAATAGATTGGGAACTTGAAACATTTCATGGTGAGGAATATTCAACACATAGAGGTTCATCTTATAATTCTTATTTAGTAAAAGATGAAAAGGTAGCATTAATAGATACAGTTTGGATGCCTTTTGGAAAAGAATTTGTTAATAATTTAAAGAAAGAAATAGATTTAAGTAAAATAGATTATATAATAGCTAATCATGGAGAAGTTGACCATAGTGGAGCTTTACCAGAACTTATGAAACAGATTCCAAATACTCCAATATATTGTACTAAAAATGCAGTTAAATCGTTAAAAGGTCAATATCATGAGGATTGGAATTTTGTAGAAGTTAAAACTGGCGATACTTTGGATTTAGGTAAAAATAAGATTATGTTTATTGAAGCTAGAATGCTTCACTGGCCAGATACTATGTTTTCCTATTTAACAGGAGATAATATTTTATTTAGTAATGATGCTTTTGGTCAGCACTATGCTTCTGAATTTATGTTTAACGATAAAGTACCACAGGATGAATTGTACCAAGAAGCTACAAAATATTATGCAAATATATTAACTCCTTTTAATATATTTGTTAAAAAGAAAATAGATGAGATATTAAGTTTAAAAATTCCTGTAGATATGATATGCCCAAGTCACGGAATAATATGGAGAGAAGACCCTCTTCAAATAGTAAATAAATACATGGAGTGGGCAGATAATTTTAAGGAAAATCAAATCACTATTATCTATGATACTATGTGGAATAATACAAGGCTTATGGCAGAAGCTATAGCCAAGGGAATATCAGAAAAAGATAAAGAAGTTACGGTAAAAATATTTAATGCAGCAAGAAGAGATAAAAATGATATTATAACAGAAGTTTTTAAATCAAAAATGGTTATAGTGGGTTCCTCTACTATAAATAAAGGTATTTTGTATTCTGTAGCAGGACTTTTGGAGATGATTAAGGGCTTAGGATTTAAAAATAAAAAAGCTGCAGCTTTTGGAAGCTATGGTTGGAGCGGAGAAGGGGTTAAAATAATAAATGAAGAATTGAAGAAAGCTGGTTTTGAAGTTTTAAATGATGGAATAAAAGAACTTTGGACTCCGGATGATAAAGCCAAAGATAGATGTAAGGAATTTGGTAAAAATATGATATAAATAAGTAAAGTTAAAATACTTACAATAAGTTTTTGTAAGTATTTTTTCTTTGTCCTTGAAAGTATTGGTTTATTATAGTAAAATAACTTTATGTGCTCTTGTGGCTCAGCTGGTAGAGCAACTGATTCGTAATCAGTAGGTCACAGGTTCGACTCCTGCCAGGAGCACCAGTTATATCAAGGCTCCAAATAATGAAGCCTTTTTATTTTGCAATTTGGTGGGGGAAAATGGTGGGGATTCAGTTTCAAAATGAAAAGCTCTCTTGAAAAAGAAGCTTTATTTTTTATGTTTCATTATATCATTTAATGTATTTACGGCTTCTTGCTGCATATCAGGAAGTATATGTGAGTAGGTGTCCATAACGAGTCTTGTATTAGAATGTCCTAGTCTATCAGCAACTATTTTAGGATGTATATTAGCCTTTAACATTAATGTAGCTTGTGTATGTCTAAGGTCATGAAATCGTATCAGAGGAATGTCTAAGAGCTCATATAAGCTTAGTTTTTTAACCTCATTATCCTGTTTAATCTTATATTTATAATCCTTCACAACTCTTCTATAATTCCTACTTATGTAAGCAGGATCATAAGGACTTCCATCATTCTGGCATACAACAAAATCAAATTTATTATAATTATCACCTAAATATGCTTTATTCTTTTCCTGTTCAATTTTAAGCTCTTTTAATGCTTCAATAGATATATCTAACAATAAAACTTTTCTTTTACTAGCAGCGGTTTTAAGAGATAATAATTTAAGTTCTCCATCTTCTTTTTGGAGTTGCTCTTTTACTTCAATAAATCCATTATCTAGATCCACGCTTTCCCATCTTAAACCACAAACTTCTCCTAATCTTATTCCGGTAGTGGATGATAACATAACAGGAATATATATAGTTCTATTTTTTATAGCATTTAAAAGCTTAATGAGTTGTTCATAATTAAAAACATGAATTTCTTTTTTAGAGTTTTTTGGCTTTTTTATTAGAAAACATGGATTTTTAATAACATATCCTCTAGTAATGGCCCAATTATATGCAATATTTAAAACAGTATAATAATGCCCTGCAGTAGTGGAGCTTATACCATCTTTTAATCTTTTATTTATAGCAAGTTCTATTTTTTCAGTTTTTAATCCTCTAGCTTTTATGGTCCCTAAATCATCTATAATCATTTTATTACAAAAATCATAAAATGAATAAGTCTTAGGGGCTATACTTGATTTCCTAGTGCTAAGCCATAGCTCCAGTAGTTCTTTTACTGTGATTTTATTTTTATCTTTAGAAATAATATCATCCAGGCTATAGCCTTGTTGGGACTTCTTTTTAAATTCTAGTTCTTTTCTTCGGCCTTCTTCTCTAGCTTCAGTTTTAGTGGAGAATCCTCTTTTTACTTCTCTTATCCTGGTCTTATCTATTATGGTATCTATCTCATATCCGAAAGTTTTCTTCTTAAGTCTTTTAGAATAATATTCTCTTACGGTTACAGCCATTAGATCATCTCCTAAGGGGTCACGTTTTAAAGGAGCGAGGGCAGTTACTCATTATTTTTACTATTTAAAATATTACTAGAGTTAAGTTGAGTAACATCTACGCCCCTATCATGTTTTAATATTAATATTTTACCTTTTATTAATTCTTCTACTGAATTGACAATATCATAGAATTCACCTCCCAATACATAATCAAGAGAATTTGCAATGTAATTAATATATTTTAATATTCCTTGTAAGGCTTCTGGTTCAGTTATATCTCCATTATTTTTAGGAATAACTATGGTTTTTTTACCTTCTTCATTAATAAAAATTTTCTTACTTGTATTTTTATTAAAAAAACCAAGTTCTTTCATTGTTTCGTCAAAGAAATCATAATCTAAATCAAATGGCTCAACTTTTAAAACTTCACATATTTTAAAAACGATTGCTAATGACGGATTTGTTTTTTTACCTAGTTCAAGTTGTTGGATATAAGCACCAGAAACACCAATTAATTTACCCAATGCAGCTTGAGTGAATTTTCTTTCTTTTCGGCATTTTCTTAATTTTTCACCAAACAATAAAATCACCCTCTTTAATAATAAGTATACCACATTATTAAAAAAATAAACTATAGTTTAAAAAAATATTGACTAAACTATAGTTTAATGATATTATATAAAAATAAACTACAGTTTAAAAAAGGAGCATTTCAATGAAGAATATAAAAAAACTTAGGATTGAAAGGAATATTACAAGAAAGACTATGGCTGAAAAAGTTGGAATTTCGGAGACTTATATTTGCTATTTAGAAAACGGGAAGAGGAATAATCCATCAGCACAAATAGCAATTAAAATTTCAAAAATGTTAGATGTAAGCCCGCAAGAACTTTTTTTAGATTAAAATTTTATAAAAGAATGTATTAAATACTTCAATTTTAAATCAAATAAAAAATATTTTTAAAATATTTTCAAAAAGACTTAAAATTGGCTAGTTTTTTTAAAACTTAAACTATAATAACTATGTAAAAATAAAAAAGAACATGGAGGGGAAATATGGCAGTAACAAAAATTTATAATATTGATCAATTATATGAAGGTGTATTCCAAAGTTTAGGAATTAGCAAGACAAGCATTTATAGAGCTATTGCAACGGATAAGCTAAAGGCTATTAAAGTGGGTAAGAGATATATTGTATCAGAACAGGCACTTAATGAATTTCTTTTGGGTGATTTAAATAAAGCAGAGTAGGTGGTGATGTGGCTAATAATGATACTGAAAAAAGTGACAGATGGACTGAATTTAATTTAATAATTGATAACGAAAAGCTAACACATGATGAGAAATTATTGTTACTTATTATTTTTAGATATGTTAACAATGGAAGTAAAAAATCATATCCAAGTATTGAAACATTGAAAAGGGTATATGGAACCAAAAGAAATGAAACTATATTTAATAAATTAAAAAATCTTTATAGTAAAGGGTATTTAATTAAAAATCAAGGCTTTCAAAATAGAAATGAATATACTATAGTATTTCCGAAAAACGAACCGTGTACGGAAAACGTAAGTAGTAACGAAAAACGTAACGAAGTACTTCCGAAAAACGGACGTATAG
>JBGUER010000026.1:0-23714 GCA_041821285.1 Clostridiaceae bacterium | reverse complement strand
GCATTTTTAATCTAAAGTAACTTATTTACATTAAATTTAATAAGTGATATTATTGTATATTATAACATTTATTCCATAAAAGTAGATTAAGGAGGCTAAATTGGATATAGAGAATAGTGATATAAAATTTAAAGTAATTCCACAGTATACAAAAAAGGATGCATTTGATGCATATAAAATTATTTTTAAAATAATGTACCTGTAGTAAAACTTAGGCCTTTAAAAAAATTTTTGTAAAATGAATAAAAATGTTATAAAGAATGGTTTACCACTCAAGTCCAGATATAACTAAAAAATATGAAGAAATTGATTGAGAAGAGTAATAGAATTAATTTTATTTAAAGAAGGTGTATTTATGAAAAAAAAATTGTTTTTAAGCTTATGTTTAATTGGTCTACTTATTTTTGTTGGGTGTAGTAATGACAAAGATGATAAAAAAGTTACACAACCTACTAATGAGAAAAATAATATTATTGAAAATGAACCGGTAAAATCCAATGAAGTAGAAAATACAAAATTCTATATAGGGAGTTGGAAAATCAATAAATATATTTGGGCAGGTATTGGAATATATAGTAAGGATGAGGTTGAATCTTTTATAGGAAAAACAGTAGTATTTTCTGATGAAACTGCTAATTATTTTGAAGAACAATTTTCTGATAAAATGAATATTTTAAAAAATCCAATTTATAAAGAAAGTGATATGTCAGTAGAAGAATACCTAGATGGATATAAACTTACTAATGATATAGTAGGTTTAAATGGAAGTATGGTTAAACAGATTGATATTATGGATGGAAATGAGAACTATCTTCTATCATTGATAAAAGATGATAATAGATTATTTATACATTTACCAGGAGTTTTTTTAGAACTTGAAAAATCAAATTAAATTAATAATATAATTTTAATAATAAAAAACTAACAAGTAAAAAAAATATATTTGTTAGTTTTTATTATTTTAGTGATTTATCACATAATTACCATAAGTAAACATTTCAAATTCATCCAAACGTCTATTTACTAAACCTTGAAGAACTTCACCGTTACTTCCCCTACACCACTCTGTAAAATATGGTTTTAGCTGACCCAAACTCCTTCCGTTTCACTATAGGAAGTTTTTGTCATCACCCCTGGAGTACTTATTTTTACATTTATGTGAAAATAAGATATCAATGCTTTACACTGATATTATATACTTTTTTGAGTTAGAACTTTTAGGTATTAGTTCTAACTCAGAATGTTTTGATAAAAGATTATGTTGGTAATAACTGTATTAATGTACATTTTACGTATTTTGCGAGCACTATCCCTAGTAAGAAATATAAGTGTATATATTATATATTTAGTTTAATTATCTAAATATAGAGAAAAAACAACATAAATATACATAAAAGTAATTGTATTTAACAAATAATCATAAATATACATAAAAGTAATTGTATTTAATCAAAGGATATGATAGACTAAAATGGATTTACACGTAAGTCTACAAAATAATAAATAGGAGTGAGAAAATTTGAAAATTAAAAAAATTTCAAAGAAATTAGCGGTTATGTTATCTGTAGTTGCAATTACAACATCTTTAGGTTCTGTTACTGCATGTGCGAATGAGTCTTGGGATTCATTATGGTCAATGGATGCTTGGACTTCAGATAGCGTATTGTACGAAACTGTGCTTACTAATGTAAGGAAAAAAACGGATTCAACGTCTGCATATGGAAGTGTAATATGTGGTAATGATGTTGAAATTCCAGGAAATTTCGGTATATTTATGACATTAGTGGATGAATCGGGACATGCTTTAACAGGAAGATATAGAGTTTTACCCGATGTTAGATTTATAGGAAATGTAGAACATTATGTACCTAGTAATGCATATGAAAATAATTATAAAAATGTGAGAATGGAGATAACTCGAGAAATTAATTTTTATACTCGCAGAAGCGTTGGTAAATGGAGTTCTGATTCATATTAAATAATAGTTGAAATTTATATTGGAGATATTTTTATCTTCAATATAAATTTACAAAATAATATAGTTGTGCTATTTGATGGGGGTAAACATGTTAAAAGATGAACTTCGAAGAGGGTTAAAAGGTATTAACTTTAAAATAATGATATTTATAGGTATATTTTTATGTATAGCTCAAACAATTAAACATGATTATTCTAATATAATTATGTCTTACAATAATTATAATTATTTTTTTGATGATTATATTAAGAATGGAATAGTATCTTCATATGAAAGTTTTATTTTTTTTAAATTAACAGATATATCGAAAATATTTTTCATGATAATGCCAGTTTTGGTTTCGATTTCTTATGCAAATTCTTATCTTGAAGATTTAAATAGTGGATTTCTAAAAAGTATATTGATAAGATGTCCTAAAAATAAATATTTTATATGTAAATATATAGCTAATTTTATTATTGCAGGAGCAACAATAGCAATTCCATTAATTATAGATTTATTAATAGTTATATCAACTCAAGCAAGTATTATTCCGGATATGATTAGAGACACAAACTTAATAAATGGAAATTTAAATTTAAATATGTATATGCATCATCCAGTTTTGTACATAGTACTATGGATATTTATATATTTTATATTTGCAGGTGCTATAGCCAGTATAGTATTAAGTTTTAGTATATTTATTAGAGATAAATTTATCGTAACTATACTTCCATTTTTACTTGTCCAAGCTATAAATATTATATTTGGATTAATAGGATTAAATAAGTATAATTTATCAAATTTTTTATTCTTATGTACGGATATTAATTTGATGTCTATGTTTATTACTTTTTTTGTAATGTTAATGTTGACATTTTTATCATTCTTTATTGGAGGAAGAAATAATGAGGCTTTTTAAAAAAAAGTATTTTATTTCATTTGAAGAGTTATTAACGATATTTTTTTTCAGTATATTAATCTTTGCATTATCATTAGTTAGGCCTTTGTTTTTCTTGAATTATGATAGGTTAGAGGCAATACATAACAATATAAATATGTGCGGTTTTGATTTTTTATGTTCTTTCAAAGATAGTGGAATAGTAGACTTTATGAATTTGATATTGATCATTGTACCTTTATATACAGTCTTAATTTTGAATATCACGGATAATAATAGCAAAATGGTGAGATTAATACGATTTCATGATAGAAAAAAAATGTGGAAAAATCAAACATCTATCGTAATATTTTCTGCACTAATAATTACTATTCTTTTAATAGGTGGAGGGTATTTATATGGCGGGATTATTCTTAAAAATTTTAATAATACGTGGAATACCGATTATGGATATCCCTATTTAATGTATGGGAATACAAGTGTATGGATTAGGCTATCAGGGAAATTATATACTGGCAAGGTGATATCAGTATTCTTTATAACTACTTTTATGGGACTTAGTTTTATTGGTACATTAATATGTACACTTAAACTTGTGCTAAAAAATATATATACTTTTTTAATAATTGTAACAATACCAGTAACAGATTTTTATTTAGTATTTCATTTTACTGTGTTTGAACAGATTATAGTAACCACAACACAATGGATTTATCCTAATAGTATTGTAAAAAATAATATATATTTTTTAGTTGGATTTTTAGTTTTTTACACTATAGGAGGTTACATTAATTTAAAAATGGATCAAACAATTTCAAAAGAAATTAAAGCGTAGGTGAGATGAATATTGCAAAACATATTAATTGTTAACTTAGTTAAGCGAGATATAAGAATAAGTAAAAAAAGTTTTTTCACCAAATATATTTTATTTGTTGTGATATTTATATCATATATTCTTTTATTTATACATGGATTTAAAGGATACAAGTTGATTGACCCTAAAAATTTGATTTATGAAATTTTTAAAGGGACTGATTATATCATAGAGCTAGATAGGAAAAGTGATTTTCCAATTATGTGGCTTTTCATAAATTGTTTTATCATATATTCCATAGGAGATTATATGTATAAAGATATAAAGTCAAATTGTAAATATGCACTTATAAGAGTTGGTAGATTAAGAGAGGTGTATATAGCTAAAATAATATGGAGTATGTTAGTTATATTTTTTTATTATATGTCGATTATATTAATTACATATATACTAGGATATATATTTAAGAATGATTCATATGAAGTAATAGACCCTAATTATTTTAAAATAGATACTATATCGTTAATATTAATAGTTTTTTTACTCTATTTTATGACTACAATGTCGTTTATAATTATTTTTTTTGTCTTGACTTTAAAAATAAAACCGACATTTGTATTCCTTATAGAATTATTTATATTTTTAGCATCTGTATTTTCTACAAATAAATATTTTTTGGGACAGCAGAGTTTAATTATACGGCACACACCATTTAGTAGTATATATAAAATAACAGTGTCTGAATCTATAATAGTTGATTTGTTAGTAATTGTTATTTTTTTAATAGTAGGTATTATAATTTCAGATAAGAAGGAGATATTTTGATGGCAGATTTTGATGAAAGACCATATATAGAAATAAAAAATATTACTAAAGTGATTAAAAAGAATATAATTTTAGATAATATAAATATGAAGATTTACAAGGGGAGAATTTGTGGGATTAAAGGCAAAAATGGCTCAGGTAAAACAATGCTTTTTAGGGCTATATGCGGTTTTATAAAAACCGATGGTATGATTGAAATAAATGGTAAGGCTATTGGGAAGAATGGAACCTATGCTGAAGATGTAGGTGTTCTGCTTGAATATCCGGGATTTATTCCGAATTATACAGGATTTAAAAATTTAAAATATCTTGCTCAAATTAATAACAAAATTGATGATGAACAAATAAAAAAGGCTTTGATAGAAGTTGGGTTGGATCCTGATGAAAAAAAAGTATTTAAGAAGTATTCATTGGGAATGAAGCAAAAATTGGGTATTGCCCAATCTATAATGGAAAATCCCCAGATTATAATTTTAGATGAACCTACCAATGCTTTAGATGAGGACTCTGTTAAGAAGATATATGATATGCTAAATCGATTAAAAGCTGAAAATAAGGTTGTAATTATATCTAATCATAACAAAGAGGAATTAGAAGCAGTTTGTGATGAGATATATACTATTGAGAATGGTAAAATTATTAATCATACGTCTTTGATGGGAGAAAATGTTAATGAAAAGTAAATTTAAATTCAGTTTTATTATAATAATCTGTATTTCTTTTGCTGCATTTTTATTTTATAAATATCATAAAATTAATTATGGGGTACCTTTAGATTATAATATACAAAGATATTATATAAATGATCTAATAGAATTAGATGATTTTGAAATTAAACTAGATAGTGTTGATAATAATATTTCAAGTGATGGCTTAGTAGTTACAATGGATATCAATATTAGAAATTCAAGTACGGAAGAAAAAAGTTTAGAAGATATGTTTTATTTAAGTAAGTTGGTATGTGGAACAAGTGTTATAGATGTACCAGTATTTAATGATAAAAAGAGTGATAGTAGGACATTAAAAGGGAAAGAATCAAAGAATATAGTTCTTCAATATATAATTCCCAATGAAGATAAAAATAGAAATATGAAATTTTATATTCCTAAGACATTATATCAGAATGAGATAAAAGATGATTTATCAGATCTTAAAATGTGTGAAAAGTATATTGAGCTTACTGAAAAAAATGATTGATTATTAATCTTAGAGAGGTGAATTATGAAAAAACGATTATCATTAATATTAATATTAGTATTATTAATATTAGTGGGAGGATATTTATATAGTAGAAGGTATGAACATAGTAGAGATACTAACCTTGATAGTTTTAAGGTTAGTAATTATGAAAAGCCGCCGGAGAATATAGAGTCTATTGATGAGGATGAAAATTTTTTTTCAGATTTAAGTGATAAGGAGAAAATACACTATAAATTATTAAATTCAATTGATTATTTCAAAACTGTTGAAGGTGAAATAGATATCTTTGGTATTTCTTATGATAATAGGACTGTGAAGTATATTATAGATAAAGATAATAATAGAAGTGTAGAATATACAAAGTCTGAGGAAAAAAATTTAAAAACGATATATAATGATTTTAAATGTATTGAATTAAATTCTAATGATAATACATATCGTGACCTTAAGGTATTGGAGACAGCTGATACTTTAGAGAAGAAGAATGAATTGAGAAAATTAAAGCCAGGACAAAGATACAATCCAGATAAGAGTATTTTATCAAGGTGTTCACTGCTAATAGATGATGCGAATATGAGTATATTTTCTGAGAGTATTTTAAGTGAGTATATGATGGATTATGATAAGTGGTCAATTGAAGGACACGAAACATTTCTTGAAAGAGATTGTACTAAAATAGTAGGTAGAAGACATGGAACAGAAACAAGGTCTCAGGCTGAAAGTTATATTGCATTAATAGATAGCGAAACAGGAATTGTATTAAAATATGATGAGCTGAATTCCGATAATAAAATAGTTAATGGTTTTGAAACTAAATATATAAAATTTGATAATTCATACGATGAAACAATTTTTTCAACAAGTACTGAAGGATATGTTGAAAAAGAATGTAAGGGAAAATAAAAAAATTTAAATTAAATAATTGTTTTATAAACATACATAGTGACCATTTTGGGACCTTGTAAAATTATTGAATTATTAGGTTGATGGCTATGATTCACACCCCAGGGGTCATTCCAGAAAATGGATGACAGTAGGAGGACATTTTCTGGTTGCTAAAGAAAGGCGGTAAAATCAAATCCATTGAATAACTAACCATAGCATCTTCGAAAATTGAATCTTTTTTCGAAGATGTTATGGCTGTTTTTGTTTTTAGAAATAAAAAGCCTCCAATAGCTATTTAATATATAAACACAACAAAATACTCACCTTATAAATGATTATTGCTAATTTAATTATAATTTATAGTGAGGATACTATGTACAAGATTAAATTTATTTTTTGATTTTAAAAAGGGTTTTACTGTATTTTATAGAATAAATAAGTATATAAAAAAATGTAAAAAGGTGGGGTTTGAAATGAAGTTTATTAAAAAAATTTTTTTATCTCTAGGATTTTGCACTTTAATTTCAGTGATGATAGCTAATCCTGTATCTGCACAAACCATTTCTAGCAAGAATGTGAAATTACAACCTACAATACAGTCCAAAATTGACATTAGTCAAATAAATTTGGGTGAGAAAATAATTTTACCAGATGGAGCTATATTAACTCCAATTTCTAAAGATGAATATGTTTCTAAATTAGCAAATGAAAAAAATATTAGCATTTGGGAAGCAAATGAAATGCAATCGAGGACTACTCTTTTATCTTTAAATTATTTAATGACATCAGGAACCATATATTATTACGACTATGCAAAAACTTTCACATATACTGGTAATTCAAATTTTAAAGCAGATTTAGAAGCAACTTTAAAAATATGGAGTAGCGGTAGCTTTAGATCTATTGAAAATGTATTGACGATAGGAAGTAGGAGAACTAGTGGTATATATAATAATGACTGGATTGAAACAGCGAAGTTTTCAGACCCTCAACCTAATAGCAGTAGTTTCCCAGTTGCAAGTGTAACTCTTGGTGCAAATGGTTATTTTCAAATTAAATCTACTTATAACTATAGTATAACTGGTGGAATACCTGGTTTTTCAGCTAGTAGTTCAGTTGGTGGAGAATATATATTTAAATCCTCGACTATGAATATGAGAGGTTATATGAGCTTGTACAATTAAAAAGTAAAATAATACAATTTAAAAACAATATTAAAATATAGTATAAGGAGTATTGTTTATGAAGAAAAATATTTTAAAAATAGTTATTAGTATTATGTGTTTATGTTTATTTGTGTATATATTAAGTATTAATTCCACAAAACATGATAATAAGTCTATAGATTTAACTGGTGATGATATTTATTGGAATGTTTCTCTAAACATACAATTACAATATAATAGTGTATTAATAATTAAACCCGCAACAGATAATTTTAAAATACCTTCTGAAATAAATATTGACATTATTGATAATAATAAATGCGTATATACCGATACATTAGAATATATTCCAGATTCTAATAAGAATCTTTTAGGTCAATATAGGGTTAATTTAAATTCAAATGATTATTTTAAAAAAGACAATAATGATGTATCTGTTATTATAAGATTTAATGGTGAAAGTAGTTCAATATCATTAAATTAAGTCGCTATTCTATTCATTTGTACTTTTTTATAGGTAGTATAATATTAGTCATTTATCTGTCAATTTGTATTTAAAATATGGGATAAACTGACTTTTATTGTTTCTTCATTTCAAGTCTACAATAAATATTAAGGCAGGTAAACGGCCGTTTGCTTTACTATTTTTTTAGAGTTTTATAAAAACCAAAACAAACAGTTTGATAGGTAAATAAACTTAGTAAAATAAACTAAGTAAATATATTGACACTTGCCTCCTTTTTATTTACTATAAATATATAGTTAAAGGAGGTTTTTACATGATATTTGGATATGCTCGTGTGAGTACAGTTGAACAAAATTTAGATAGACAATTAGACCAGTTAAAAAATAATGGTGCCGATGAAATAATACAAGAGAAAATCACAGGAACTAAAGCAGATCGACCGCAGCTAAATAGATTATTAGATAAATTAAGAGAAGGCGATATAGTTTTAGTTGCCGATTTAACCAGGTTAAGTAGAAGCACAAAAGACCTATTTAACCTAGTAGAGCTAATAGAGAAAAAGGGTGCTAATATTAAGAGTTTAAAAGAAAGTTGGTTAGATACAACTACACCCCAAGGAAAATTAATGTTTACTCTTATAGCTGGGATAAGTTAATTTGAAAGAGATATAATATCTCAAAGAATAAAAGAAGGATTAGAATCTGCAAGAGCAAGAGGAAGAGTTGGAGGTAGAAAACCAAAACTTGATGCTAATAAGAAGAAAATTGTATATGATTTATACCAGTCAAAAGAAAAAACAGTAAAAGAGATATGCAGCATATTTGATATTTCAAAACCTACGATGTACAAAATAATAGAAGATATAAGTAAAGATATAAAATAAATATTATAACTAAAACAATCTTAATTTGAGATTGAACTACTATAGATGTAAAAATAGTAACCGTATATTAATTTTGCATTAGAATTAACAAGTGAATTTAAAAGAGCTGTAAAAACAGCTCTTTAGTTATTTTTAAACATTTAAAATTGTACTGCACTTTTAATCTAAAGTAACTTATTTACATTGAATTTATTAAGTGATGTTATTATATAATATGGTATTTATTCCATAAACTTAGATTAAGGGAGCTAAAATGGATATAGAGAGTAGTGATATAAAATTCAAGGTACTTCCACGTTATACAAAAGAGGATGCATTTGATGTTTACAAAATTATTTTTAAAAATATAATTATACTTTTTAGTAATTGCACATATGTCTACATAAATGATATAATTATTTACAATGAATACAAATAATTATAGTTTATGAGTAAAAAGGAGATTTTATGAATAATGAAAAGATTTTATTTAAATGTACTTTAAAAAAATCAAAGAAAGATCTAAAAGAAGGATTTAAAATCGTATTAAAAAAGAGAATAATTATTAGTAAAATAGTGTTCAGCTTGGTGTCAATTATAATAGCTATGTCATATATTTATAGTTTTATGTATAATGAAGATCTGTTTTTAATTGACGCTCTTGGCGTTTTTTTTTCATCTAAACGTATAATAACAGAATATATTTTAATTATATTATTCATTTGGAAATTTGGAGATATATTAATTTGGATAAATTGTATTAAAATTAAAAATTATGAAAAATCATTTTATTATGTTGATTTTTATGAAACATTTTTTGAACATCCAGTTTCAGAAAAATCATCTTCTCGACTTCAAGTAACTTACTCCGATATAACAAATTTTTTTATTACTAAAAACTTATATATTTTATGTATATATATGTGTAATGATCCAATATACACTATCTTTATAAGAAAAGATTCTTTTATAGAAAAAAATGAACAAAACTTTATAAAATTTATCAAATCAAAAATAATATCAAATGAAAACTTTTAAATAATGAAATATATTACTTATTTAGTACTATAAGTAATATATTTCATTTACAATGTAACTCAATAATTGTAATTTATGAGTAAAAGGGAGATAATCATGGATAACGAAAAACTTTTATTTAAATGTACTTTAAAAAAATCAAAAAAAGATCTAAAAGAAGGATTTAAAATTGTATTAAAAAAAAGAATAATTGTTAGTAAAATAGGACTAGGCTTGGTATCAATTTTAATGGCAGTATTATATATTTGTAGTTTAATGTATAATGAAGATCTATTTTTAATTGATGCTATTGGTTACTTTTTTTCATCTAAATTTATAGTCTCAATATATATTTTTATGATATTACTCATTTGGAAATTTGGAGAAATACTAATTTGGATGAATAGTATTAAAATAAAAAATTATGAGAAATCATTTTCTTATGTTGATTTTTATGAAATATTTTTTAAACTTCCATTCTTTAAAAAATCTTCCTCTCAAATTAGCGTAAGCTACTCAGATATAATAAATTTTTACACTACTAAAAATCTATATATTTTGTGTATGTATATATATAATATTCCAATACATTATATATTTATAAGAAAAGATTCATTTATAGACGGAGATGAACAAGACTTTATAGCATTTATAAAATCGAAAATAAATATAGAATAAAAAAAATATTTTATTCTATAAAAAGCAAAAATAAAATACTATGAGGGATCAATCAACGAATATAAGAGCTGTAATCAATTTATAAAAAAATTTGTAAATATTATTTGAAATATTATTATTGCTAATTTTTATTCCTAAAAAATATGATTATTATATTTTTTGAAGTTTCTTAATTTATTAAAGAAGTAAAACGGCGGGCTGTCGCACTAACTAATTAGTGCACATCTTTTTTTTAATGAAAAAAATAAATTTCTAACTTCCAAAGGTGAGGGATTTATAGAGGAGATGGATTTAGAAAATTTATATTCGACTTATTATCTACTTATGAAAAACCAAGCAACACCACAACAGATGCTTAAAATTGGACTTTATTCTTACATGAATCATAATTATTCATCTAGGGCTATGAAACATGTATCTTCTTGAAAATTCACGTAAGCCCTATCATTCAACCTTTACCAGTTTAGAAGTTTGCATTTTGAACCCTGTTCAGAAAGAATTCTAACAGGAATGACAAAATTTTTTCTTTTAATAGAAAAAGTATCAGGAGATGCTATTTTTATTGATGGAACAAAAATTGAGACTTGTGCCAATAAATATACTTTTGTTTGGAAAAAATCAGTTACAAAAAAATTAGAAAAATTATTAATTGGAGTTGTTGATTTAGTAGCTAAATGTTAGGAATTATATGGAATTAAGTTGATTTATAAAACGAAGTAAAAAAGCTGCGTAAAAGGCTTTATTCCCTAAAACACGAAGAAAAGATAGAGTTTGTACATGATTGTGGAAAAAGAAAAACTTCATTGCATCGTTCTATTGAAAAGCTTGAGGAATGCATTGATAAACTGAAGGAATATACTTAGAAAGTACATATTGGTGATGAGCGTAATAGTTTTCTAAAACAGATAAAGTTGCAACATTTATGAGGATGAAAGAGGGTACAATGATAAATGGTCAATTAAAAGCAGGTTATAATGTTCAATTCGGTGTAGACTCTGAATATATAGTATGACTTACTGTTGGACATCAGTCTATAGATACCACAAACCTTATTACATTTCTCAACAGCATGAAAGAATCTTTACGATTTAAGTATAAAAAAATAGTTACAGATGCTGGATATCAAAGTGATAAAACCATATAAACTAGGAGGATTGAAGTAATTATTCACTCAAAAGTAAATGTATAAAAAGAAACAACTTTAAAACTTCATTAGAACAAAGAGTTAAAAATCTAGAAACGTCAAAAGTATTTAACATTCTGGACACTGAAAAAAATTAAGGTAGAGGCATATTAAAGTGTATTTATTTAAGAATTACTTTAAAATGCTTATGAAATCATACAAAAGGAGCTGATCATAAGCAGCTTTTAACTACTAATACGACAGCCCCTGTTATTTTTTATCCTAGATGGCAAATGAAGGTTTCCCTAGTAGGTGATTCAATAATGCATGAATTGCATACATTGCTGCCATAGTCACCCCCAAAAATATAATAGGATCCATTGGTTCCCATAAATGAATTCCACTAGGTGCTGAATCAGTTACAATAACTGGTATAGTAACATATCCATACGATGAATAATCATGAATTGAAATTCTTACTGTTTGATAAACTGTAGTTCCTTGAGTTGTATAATTAAATTCAAGTTCTATTACTATTGTAGAACCTAATACTGTACTTGATACTTTTACATATTTACTAATATCTGAATTTATAGTAATAGAATTAAGTGATGCAGATATATTATTCAATGTAAAAGTCCCATCCATTGATACACCACAATTTATTAATTGATTTCTAACAGTGGTTGCTAAGTTGACAGAATCTGAACCTATATTCAGTGTAGTAGAACTACCCATATGACTTTGTAAACTAACACGACCTTCAACTGTTATATATGGACATAATCCAATTACCGACATTGTTTTCCAAACATCATATGCTGGAAAAGTAATTCCTAATCCTTTAAAAATCCCGCGATCTTTTGTTTGACTTAGAATAGCCGCTTTAATATCTATTATTTCAACCTGAATACCTGATATGGCTTGTCCATAAATACCTGCGTAATCTTCTGTGCCATTTACCCATGGAAGCCAGCTCCCACTTACATAAGCTCTATATCTAACATTATATCCAGATAAACCACTAACTTTCATTTGAAGCCCATCTACATTTCTACCTAGAATACCGGCATAATCACTTCTATTAGTTACCCAGGATAACCAAGAACCACCTTGAGTGTGAGTTCTATATGAAATATTCCCACTACTAAGACTAGCATATACTCCTTGAATTGGTGTTCCATAAATACCTGCATAGTCACTTAAATTTATTACATTAGAAAGCCATCTGCCTCCCGCATAAACTTGATATGTTACATTAATAGTTGCCATAATTAATTCCTTCTTTCATTTTAATTTAATTCTTAATCGATTAAGTAATTACATATATAAGAGAGGGAATTAATTCAAATTTGTAAACCTAATTTAAAAAAAATTTATAAATTTAAAAAAATTTTACATAGGTATATATGGGTGATATAATTATTTACAATGAATACAAATAATTATAGTTTATGGGTAAAAAGGAGACAATCATGGATAACGAAAAGCTTTTATTTAAATGTACTATGACAAGATCATTAAAAGATATAAATGAAGCTACCAAAATTATATCGAAAAAAAGAATTTTAATTACTAAAATATTGCTTAATTTATGGTTAATTATGATAATTGTTCTTGCTACTTGGTATTTAGTGCACTATTATGATTTATTATTTATTGAAGCTATAGATTATATTTTCTCATATAAATATATAATCATATTATATATTTTAGCATTATTATGCATATGGAAACTTGTTGAAGTTCGTAATTGGATTGGAACTCGAACAGGACGAATTAATAAAAAAAATTTTGGAATATCAAATTCGTATATTAATTTTTATGAAACATTTTTTGAAGATCCATTTTTTTTAAAATCAGCTTCTCAAGCTAAAGTGAATTACTCAGATCTAACAAATTTATATATTACTAAAAACTTATATATTGTGTGTATATATAAGTATAATGCTTTAATATACAATACTTACATAAGAAAAGATTCGTTTATAGAAGGAAATGAACAAGAATTTGTAAAATTTATTCAATCAAAAACAAATATTCAATAAAAATCAACATTCAAAATAATGAATTTTATAAGTAAAAAGGAGAAACTCATGGATAACGATAAACTTTTATTTAAATGTCCTGAGACAAAATCATTAAAAAATTTAAATGAAGCTAACAAAATTATATTTAAAAAAAGAATTTATATTATTAAAATAATACTTAGTTTAATATTGATTCTATTTCTTGTATTTTATGCTTTGTATTTAATGTATAATGAAGATTTATTTCTAACTGATGCTATTAATTATGTTTTTTCATCTAAAATTATTATTTTCATATATATTTTAATGACAATATATATATGGAAATTAATCGAAATACAGAATTGGATTACAATTAAAACAAGACGTATTAAAATAGAAAATATTGAAAAAACAACTCCTACTATCGATTTTTATGAAACATTTTATGAAAATTCATTTTACTTAAATTCTTCTTCTATAGTTAGAGTAAATTACTCCGATCTAACAAAATTTTTTATTACTAAAAATTTATATATTTTGTGTGTATTTCAGTCTAAAACTTTAGTAAAAGTCACTATTATAAGAAAAGATTCATTCATAGAAGGAAATGAACAAGAATTTGTAAAATTTATTCAATCAAAAGTAAGTATTCAATAAAAAATGGAAGAGCTGTTTTTATAGCTCTTCCATTTATCTTTTAAAAATATCTCCCACTATATCAATATCATAGAGTTTATCCTATATTAATAAAATTAAAATATCTTAATATTTCATTAGTAATAATTGTAGCAAAATCATCTTGTCTATTTTTCAATAAACTAGAATCTATTGCATTACTTATAAAACTAGTTTCAACTAAAATTGCATTCATATTAGTTAATCTTAAAACCGCGAAATCAGCTTCTTTATGACCTCTATTTGGAATTTTAAATGTGGTAGCTATTGCTTTTGATATATTGCCTGACAATATTTTGTTATTAGTATCAGCACTTGGATAAGTATAACTTTCAGTTCCAGAAACTGATGAATCAGATGCATTAGTGTGAATTGATATAAATAAAGATCCTCCCCAATTGTTTGCTTGTTTAGCCCTATCATCTAAACTTACATATACATCTGAAGCTCTAGAATATTCAATTGATATTCCTTTAGAATTTAATAAGTTTCCTATTTTTTTTGCGATTGATAAATTAATATCCTTTTCATTCAATCCATTTCCTATAGCACCAGGGTCGCTTCCACCATGCCCAGGATCAATAAATACTTTTATTTGTCCTTTTGATGGTGGTGGTGTGTTTCCACCGTTAGAAGCTTCAACTTCACCTTCAAATATTCTAATTTCTATTCTAGTTATATTAGAACCACTTCCAGCTAATCCAGCATCAGGACTTACAGTATCTAAAGTTCCTGGTAACCTATACTTTGATTTTATACTGTGCATTATAATTGCGTTTGCATTACTAACCCAAGGTAGCCATGATTCATTCATGTAAACTCTATACATGACAACATAATTACTATCTAAATAAATTCCATTAGTATCGCTTACGCTTATTTGAACTGCTTCTATTGCTGAATTGGGAAGCCCGGCATAATCATTTTCTAGACTTGTTACATATGGTAACCATCCATTACCTCTCGAATATGTTTTGTAATGTAGTTTATAAGGTTTACTTGATTCGGTTTTTAATTCTACACCATCTATTCTATTTGAGGATACACTTGAAGTTAAATTATTCCATATATTTCCTATTAAATATCTCATTGATTTTAAATATACTTCCATTTAACTGTCTCCTTTTCTATTTTTTTATTACATATTGTTTTATGTCCTCTACATCCTTTTTAACTTCATCTACTAAATCTAGCTTATCAGTAAGCTTAGATATTATGCTTTGGTAATTTGTTTCTCTTTCTTCTTGTTTTAAATCTCTAGTTTCTTGAGCTTTTAGTATATAAAATAATAAAAATATACTTAATACTGCCCATATACCTTGCGATAAAGCTGCCTTTAAAATTTCACTTTCCATTTTTTCACCCCCTTTCGTTAACACATGTATGTTCTTAAGTTTTTGATAGCTACCCTATGCATTTTACTTACAGCTTGTCTACTCATGGAAAGATAGCTGACCCAAACTCCTTCCGTTTCACTACAGGAAGTTTTTGTCAGTACCCCTGGGGTACTTATTTTTACATTCATGTAAAAATAAGATAAAAAAGATTTAGAATCGTGCCTTTATTTTATTTTGTTGTTTAAATAAAAACAACTATGGTAAAATAATAAAGAGTTAAGTTTTTAAATAACCAAACTTAACCAATTAAGTTGGAGTGTGATTTAAATGAAGAGAAAGTTTAATGTTACAGGAACATGTATTCCTCAAAAACATTATATGGTTGATACAACTAGAAAATTAGAAAAAATAATTGAAATAATAGATCAAGGAGAATATTTTACTATAAATAGAGCAAGACAGTATGGAAAGACAACTACACTATTTTTACTAAACAAAAAATTTAAAGATAGTGAAGAGTATATGGCAATAAAAATAAGTTTTGAAGGAATCGGAGATCTAGTTTTTGAAAATGAAAGATCTTTTTCTAGAGGATTTCTAAGGTTATTACAAAGAACTATTTTTTTCACTAATCAAGAATTAGCAAAGTTTATAGAAGATGAAAAAGATGATGTTCAAACACTAGATGATTTATCATATTTTATAACTAAATTTACGGTAAAAGTTGGTAAGAAGATAATTTTAATGATAGATGAAGTAGATAAAAGCAGTAATAATCAACTATTTTTAAGTTTTCTAGGTATGCTTAGAAATAAGTATTTATTGAGAAATGAAGGATTGGATTATACTTTTCATAGTGTAATATTAGCAGGTGTACATGATGTAAAAACATTAAAATTACAATTAAGACCTGATGAAGAAAAAAAATATAACAGTCCATGGAATATTGCTGCAGATTTTGAAGTTGATATGAACTTTTCACCAGAAGAAATAAAGACAATGCTAGATGATTATGTTGAATTTAAAAAAGTAGAGTTAGATAAAGAATATTTTTCACAAAGACTTTATTACTATACATCTGGATATCCATTTCTAGTAAGTAAACTTTGCAAAATAATAGATGAAAAGATAATGCCTGAAGATGAATTAGTTTGGAAAAAAGAATACATGGATATGGCAGTAAAAATAATCTTAAAAGAAAGTAATACAAATTTTGATAGTCTTATTAAAAATATAGAGAATAACGAAGAATTAAAAGCTATAATAAAAAGAATAATTTTAGAAGGTTATGAATTCGCATATAATAAAGATAATCCAGTAGTAAATATAGGTATAATATATGGAATATTTAAAAATTCTAATGAAAAAGTAAAGATACATAACAGGATATATGAACAAAGAATATACAATTATCTAAGTTCAGTAATAGAAACATCATCAAATGTTGGATACTATAATTATAGAGGTAATTTCATAAATGAAGATGGAGGTTTAAACATAAGAAAAATACTAATAAAGTTCCAAGAATTTATGAAACATGAGTATTCTAAAAATAGAGAAGCTTTCTTAGAACATGATGCAAGACTAGTTTTTTTAGCATTTATAAGCCCAATAATAAATGGAGTAGGTTTTGCATTTAAAGAAGTAACAGGCGGAGAAGAAAGACGATTTGATATTGTAATAACATATGAAAAGAAAATGTATATATTAGAACTTAAAATATGGCGTGGAGAAGAGGCTCACAAAAAGGGATTGAATCAATTATCAGAATATCTAGATCAATATGGGTTAGATGAAGGATATTTACTTATATTTGATTTTAGAAAAGAAGAAAATAGAGATAGAGAAAGTGAAGAAATAGAGATTGATGGTAAAAAGATATTTTCAGTGTGGAGCTAGAAAGTAGAGTATAATCTTGTCTTTGACACTTGCAAGAAGGAGCTGATTTCCAGACACCTCCTAGCTTATCGGAGGTGCTTATTTTTACATTCATGTAAAAATAAGTTATTAGTATAAATATTTAATAAGAAACAAAAATCGCGCACTCTGTTTCCAGTTTTTGAAAAGTAACAGCTACCTTACAGAGATTGGTAATTAAAAAAAGCAAGAGGCCCAGTAAAGAGCAAATGATGCTTAATACTGGACCTTTTATATTGCTTGAAAAACAGTAACGTCGATTTTTTGACGCTTACTTTTAAAACATGAATAAAGTGCAGAATTTATTTTCTGCATTAGTTCATGTTTTTTTCTAAATCGTAGAATAAAAATTAGGATTAATGTGTGGATAATTGACAGAATTAAGGAAGGGAAAAGGCGTGAGGGGGAGTGAGAGATGTGGCGAGATTTTTTATGAGGGAACATAGATAGGACGGAATATTTCAAATTCCTATAAGGGGTAATTATGAAATAAAAATTGTTAATTGTGTAATAAAATAACAATATATATAGTAAATAAAATACAAAAATGTGCTAAAATATAATAGTATAGTAAATTATAATAGGTTTTAATATTGTTTAAGAGGTGAATAAAGTGGATGATATTTTAGATAAACAAAAGGCAATTGAAGAATTGTTAATGGACATGGAAATTTTTGAACAAATAGAAAGTAAACTTTCAAGATTTAATGTTTTTGAAACATTAGGTCTTGTAAATACAGAAATAAGGCATAGTAATGTTTTAGCATGGTTACTTAATCCAAAAGAAAATCATGGACTCGGTGATGTTTTTATTAAAAAGTTTATTCAAACACTATTTTATTTAAATAAAAACATAGTTTTGAAAAGTAATCTAACTCTCTTTGATATATCTCTTATGGATTATTATGATTTTAATATTAGAAGAGAATGGAGAAATATTGATATATTAGCTGTTTCAGATGAAAATAAGTTAGTATTGGTTATAGAAAATAAGATTTGGAGTAAAGAATCAAATCATCAGTTAAAAAAATATTTAGATATTGTTGATAAGGAATTTTCAGGATATAGTAAAATATTTGTTTTTTTAACGCCCTATGGCGATTCTCCAAGTGATGAAAATAATTGGATAATTTTTAATTATAAAAGTGTATTTGATATATTAAGTAAGTCCATAGAATTAAAAAGTGAATCATTAAGTTCAAGTGTTAAAATTTTCATTGAACAATATTTAGAAATTTTAGGGAGGTATATTGTGGGAGATTCTGAATTAGAAAAGATATGTAGAGAGATATATTATAAACACCAAAAGGCCTTGGATTTAATATTTGAGTATAAACCAGACATATATTTTGAAATATCAGAATTTATAGGCGAAACATTAGAAAAGTATCCTAATATCATAAAAGATAATTCTACTAAAACATATATAAGATTTATAACAGAAGATTTAGATAAGATTATCGAAAAAAAAGGAAAAGGTTGGACTGCATCAAATAGAATATTACTATATGAAGTTCAGAATGTGAATGAAAAAGTAGTTTTAAAATTAATGATTGGACCTGGTGAAGATAAAATAAGAAGTAAAATATTTGATATAGCTTCTCAAAATAAGAGTTTGTTCAAAGGACAAATAGGAAAATTAACGACACAATACACACAAATACTTGCAAAAGAATTGTTGCCTAAAAATCATATCAATAAATCTGAAAATAATATTGAGGCTATTCAAAAGAGAATCAAGTCTGAAATTGATAAATTTATTAATAATGAAATGAAGGAAATTAACAAGTATATTATTGATAATTTTCATTAAGAATGGTCTAAATATAAGAGTTATTGTATTTGGACAAAAGATGTTGTTATATACATAACAAGAGGAGAACTATCAGCGACTCAATACATGGATTACATATTTGGAATGTTGTTTTCAGATACAAAAAATACTTACTCCGTTTCCGATTTTTTAAAGGTAACAGTTATCTTACAAAGATATTCATTTATCACAGTCTATTTGAACAACCATATATTATACTAAGCAAGGTTATATCATTTTATATTATAAAATAAATTAACTTACGCTATATAAATTCTTATAATAATGGAGGTCAAAATAAATGAATGATTGTGAAAGCTATTGGTATGATCATCGCAAGAATTATAACGGAAGTTATAATTGTGAAAAATATTGGGAAAGATTTCTTTATATTTATACCAAAAATAATGATTATGAACAAAAACCAGTAAAAAAGCTCTGTAAAGAATTAGAAAAATTAATAGGAAAACAAATTCAGCTAATACTTTCTTCTTCTCCTCCAGCAGCTAAACCACCTAATATTACTGGAACATTAATCCACGTAGATAAGGATATTGTCAAAATACGTCTTAAGGGAGAACATGACTCTTATAAAGAAGGTGTTTACCAAACCAAATATATTTTAGGATTTGTTCCATTAAGTCATGGAGAATCTGGTGGATGTGGAAATGATAAAGAAGATGAAAATGATGCTATAGATGCTCAACTTGAACCTTTAGTAGGTAAAAGAATTGAATTATTTGTAAAAACAAGTTCTGCATCTCCTAATGAAACAAATATGAAAGGGATATTATTAGAAGTAAAAAATGGATTAGTCAAGATGCAACTTGATCAGTCAACACCAAGTACAAGCCCTGAAATAGTTATTTACAAAACAAGTGAAATAACTGGATTTAGTGACCTGAGTGATTCTAGCCACGACTCTTCTAAAGGAAATATAACTGTAGAAGTAAATATTGTATGGCCAGATGGTATTACTCATCCAGATGAAGTAACTATTATTTACATCCGAGAAGAAATACAAACTGAAATACAAACTATTAATGGTGTAGCAAGATTTTTCTGCAAACCTACAGGTCATCTTATAATTAAAGGTCAAGATGTACCTGGATTTACAACACCAATAAAGGATATAAAATTAACTGGAAAGAATAAATATGTTTTTGAGACCTTGGAATATTTTACAGCAACTATACCTGCTACAGGCGTAATGTTAAACTGGTCAGAGGTATCATTAATAGCTGGAGGTACTATTAACCTTATAGCTTCAATAATACCTCCAAACGCCAATAACCAACTAGTTACTTGGGAATCAAGTAAACCATCTGTATCTACTGTGAATTCTGATGGTTTGGTAACTGCATTATCAAGTGGTATTGCAAATGTTACTGTTACAACTGATGAAGGTTTAAAAACAGATACTGCAATAATAAATGTATCTTCAATAGTAGGAGTTAATGACCCAGCATCTATAGAAGCTTTGCCAGATGAAGTAGTTACTCTTCCAGAATCAGTATTTGTATCTTTAAGTAACGGAGATTTATTATCCTTATCAGTAGTCTGGGAATATAATAGTACCGTCGTTGGACCAACATTTAAAATACCTTTAACTAGTCCTGAAGAAACCTATTTATTAATAGGCTATATGTCAGAAACACCATTAACTGCAACATTTGAAATTCAAGTTAATACAACTAGTACAGCCATACCGGTTGAAGGAATTAGTCTATATACTATTGCAACATCATTATTAGTTGGAGATATATATACGCTAACACCAATTATTACTCCACCGTATGCGACAAATACAGATCTGATTTGGACTTCTTCAGATGAAAAGGTAGCATCTGTATCAGACGGCGTAATTTTAGCTATGAACACTGGCTTAGCTGTAATTACTGTAGAAACTGTTGATGGTGGGTATAGAGCTTATTGTCAAATATCTGTTTCCCCAGTACCTGAAATAGATATAATATATGCAACACAAACTGTATTTGATACTAAAGAAGATGTTCTTATTAATGTAGAAAATCTAGTCGTGTATAAAAACATTACAAATGCAATTAACTATCATGTAAAAGTAGAACAACACAATCCTAGACGTGTGCTCGGAGAAAATATTGTAACAATTTACCCTGAAACTGTAGTATTTAACTTATTTGCAGTTACAGAATTTGATACAACTACAAGCTTTAGCAATGAATATTTTGTTTCTATGAGTACTGAGCCTTCTTATCCTAAACCTGACGAACAAACATTTACTACTAATTTTAAAGTTACTACTGCAGTTCCAATAATTCCAAAGGAAAATATTAGAGTTAAATTAGAAATAATTGGAGGACCAAAAGATAATAATCCTGGAAATATATTATTCTTATTTGCTAGAGAATTAGATAAAGATATTAAAGAAACAACATGGAAAGATTACACTATAAATCCTGACGATCCAGATGATGAGAAAATATTTATAGACGAAGTTAAAATGACAGGAAAAACAGATCCCACCGGAAATGTAATATGGAATGACCCATCTGAACCTATTAAATTAGGTGGATATTTATTATTAGAAATAACCACTGTTGGATATTCAGATAATCTTAATCTAATAAACCCAGATTCTGAAGATGGCACATTATTAAAAGAAATTCACATTGTACGAGACGGCACAATTGACCGTAATATTATAGACACTTATACTGGCATTTAACATTATTATATTTTAAATTTGATTATATATTAGTAATAAGCAAGCGACAAGTAATCAGCATCGCTTGCTTATTTTTTAAAGGTAACAGCAGCTTTGCAAAGATTTTAATGACTGTTTTTGTTCTTTTTTGTTGTAAAAGTCAGGATATTAGACTATAAAATCATTTGTTTTGAAAAAAATTAATAACAAAATTGAAAATGATTAAAGAATTAGCTAAAACAAACTGGAGTAAATGCTAGTTGTATAATATAATATTATTAAAAAGAAAAGTAGTTAACCAAAAAGGAGAACAATGAATGTGAAAATTTATTTTATGTTACTAGCGATATCTTTTGGGGTTACTTTTATATTAGGGTTATATGCACTAATAAAGAAAAGAAACGCCAAGTATTCAAAAATATTTTTTTATAATTCTTTATTACTCAGTTTATGGTCTTTTTCTAATTTGATGGAAATCAGTTCTACTGTACTATATGTTAAATTGTTTTGGGCAAACATTTAATATATTTCCTATTGTTTTATACCTTGGACCCTTTTATATTTTAGTTTGATGATTACAGGATATGATGAATGGTTTAATAAGAGAAAATTATATTATTTTATGATTTTATCATTTCTTTCTTTGATATTTATTTTAACAGATCAAATTCATGGACTTTTTAGAACAAATTTGAGTTTGACTTATAATGGTTATTTCACAGTTATAAAAAAGGATTTTAGTTTCTATATTTTTATTCAGCTTGTATTTAGTTACATAATCAGTATGGCATCTCTTTTGACGTTGGCTATTTGTATTGTAAAACAAGAGGGAAGAGTGAAAAAGAGAGCTGTTATTTTAATTATAAGTCAATCAATCGTATTGTTACCTAATATTTTATATGCTTTAAAGATTGGAATATTTAGTAGTTTTGATGCAACTCCTGTAACTTTTGGAATAGTTGGACTTGTTAATGCATGGTCAATTTTTAAATATAAATTATTTGATATCACTTTCGTTGCAAGAAGTGAGATTGTAAAGAATATGGATATAGCCTATCTGGTTGTGGATATGCAAAATAAAATTGTTGATATAAATAAAAAGTGCAAAAAGCTTTTAGGTATTGATAGTAATTTTTTGGCTTCTTCTGCAGTGGATGTCTTTAGTGAATATAAGAGCGTTGTGGATTTATTGACAAATGATAAAGAGTTAGCTGAAATAGAGATTAATTCTAAAATCTATGAGTTTAGAATTTTATATATAAATGTTGATACAACTACTGAAAAGCATAAACTTATTATTGCGTATGATATTACTTCCAAAAAGGTAAATCAAAAGATTGTTGAAGAGAGAAAAAGGGAATTAGCTATTGCAAATGA
>JBGUER010000025.1:0-23955 GCA_041821285.1 Clostridiaceae bacterium | reverse complement strand
CCTTCCTTTTGTGATACTTCGCTTTCATCTAAAAATCCATCTAAATTACTAGATAATTTATTTAACCAAATTTTCCTGTTGTTTTTTTCTTTTGGAAATTCCTTTATAGTTTGAAACATCTTTTCTATAAAATCATCTGTTGTTTTTTCTGATTTCATTTTATATTTCTTATTATTTTCCTTTACTATTTCTGAATTAAAAAAATTAGGAAAACAGCTGTTTTTATTATACCAATATTCTCTATAATATTTTTTTAAATCTAAAACAATTTCATTAACTTTGTTGTGTTGATTCACATTTTTATCTCCTTACAATATTGTATTATTAACTACATCTATTTAATAATATCTAACTTCTTTCTTTTTATGATTAATAAATAAATATATAATCCATATACCAATTCCTACGATACTTTGAATTTGAGCTATTCTAAAATTACCAAAGTACAAACTATCCGTCCTAAGCCCCTCAATGAAAAATCTTCCTATAGAATATAATCCTACATATGTTAATATAATCAGTCCTTTGCTTGACTGATTATTTCTATTCCTTTTAAGCAATAAAAAAATTATTATAAAAACTACAAAATCCCAAACAGATTCATATAGAAATGTAGGATGATAATATACATCGCTAATTTTCATTCCGTTTTGTATGAACTCAGGAAAAACTTTAATGAAATCATAAGATACTACTCCACCATGAGCCTCACTATTAAAAAAATTCCCCCATCTACCTATACTTTGCCCAAGCACTATTGACGGTGCTGCTACATCCAAATAATCTAAAGTTTTTAAATTTCTTACTCTGCAATATATATATGCCGCTATAAGTCCAAATATAATTCCACCGTGGATTGCAAGTCCCCCGTGCCTAATATTTATTATATCTATTAGGTTGTTTTCATAAATGGAAAAATTAAATGCAACATAGTATATTCGAGCACCAATAATTCCTATAGGAAGTGAAATTAAAACTATATTCAACAATTCTTCATAATTCACATCTTTATATTCGCTACTTTTTTTAGAAATTAATATTCCCAAAATTATACCCATTGTTATTAATATTCCATACCATCTTATACCTATTCCAAAAACGTAAAAAGCCACCGGATTCATATTTTATTCCTCCATATCTTTGTCTGTATTTTATGCTTTTTTCTATATTTTATACCTTGTCATAAATAATATTATACGGTATAATCATAAAATTTGATAACCGTCCCCTAAAGCGTCCCCTAAAGCATCCCCAAAAAAAACAATTGTTAGTGAAAAATAACAATTGTTGTAGTTATATTTATTCCATACTCTTAATATCTGCAGCTAATTTTTCAAATGCAGGAATTGAATTCTCTATCATTTTAAAATCTACACAATAAGACATTCTAAAATATCCTGGGCAACCAAATCCACTTCCAGGAACTACTAGAATATTATATTTCAATGCTAACTTGGCAAATTTCACATCATCAGCTATCATGGCTTTAGGAAATAAATAAAAGGCCCCTTTAGGTTTTATCATTTCAAATCCAATTTCTGTAAGCTTATCATATAAATAATCTCTTCTTTCTTTATAAGCTTCTACATCTACTTTAGCATCAAGGGAATCCCCTACAACCTTTTGAAATAAAGCTGGAGCATTTACAAATCCTAAAGTTCTATTACAAAAAGCTAATGCATTCATAAGTACATCAATTTCTTTTATTTTGCTACTAGCAGCTATGTATCCGATTCTCTCCCCTGCCAAACCTAAAGATTTACTATATGAATTAACTACAATAGCATTATCAAATACAGCAAGGATACTTGGCACTTTTTCATTATCATAAACAATTTCACTATAAGGCTCATCTGAAATAACAAATATCGTTGTATTATATTCATGTTCTTTTTTCCTAATTATCTCCGCCATCTTTTTTAAAACACTTTCGCTATATATCACACCAGTTGGATTATTAGGACTATTTATTATCATTGCTTTAGTATTTATAGAAATACTTTCTTCAAATATATTTAAATCTGGCTCAAAGGTTTTTAAATTTGGAGGAATAACTTTTGTTTTACCACCATGATTATCCGTATAAAAATTATATTCAACAAAATATGGTGCAAATACAATTACTTCTTCTTGCGGATTTAAAATCGCCTTTAAAACTACATTTAAAGCTCCTGCAGCGCCTACCGTCATAACAATATTATCTTTACTTAATGCTACATTATTTTCTCTTTCTAACTTTTTAGCTATTTTTTCTCGTACATCTAGATATCCTGCATTATTCATATACTTGTGAAGACCTTTTTCTCCACCTATTATATGTCTTTTAAGCGAATCAGTAACTTCTTTAGGAGGCTCTAAATATGGATTACCTAAACTAAAATCATATACATTTTCTCTTCCATACTTTTCAGCTAATTTGTTTCCTTCCTCAAACATTGCTCTAATCCAGGATGATTTACTTAAATTTGCTTGTATTTTTTCAGAAATCACAATAACACTTCCCTTAAAATTTATTTAGACATTTTATTTGATAACCGTCCCTAAATTACGTCCCTAAATTATATTGTAAAATTCATCATTCTTAAAACTTCAAAATAATCATCTGTTTCAAATAAAATAGCTGTATCCGATATTTTTTTTGCACCTGGATAAAATGAATATCTATACGCATCAAAATGATTTTTATAATTTATTTCTACTTTAAATCTTGATGGCAATTCTAGTAATTGAGCTTTTAAATTACTTTTTAAACTGTCTTTTGTCATTGATTTAGTCAATTCATAAGCAAGTTGAGGGTGAATATTTGTTGTGGATTTCCCAATTCCTTCTTTTAACGCTAAAGTTAAAATATTAGAATTATATGTTTTTATATGATTTGTAAGTTCTTTATCTCCACTTACAAATGAAACTGGCACACCTACATATGATGCAACATATCCATGAATTAAAAATTCACTAGCAAATTCATCGTTTATTTTAATATAATCTACAAGCTTTGGATTCATGGTGTGAGATAACGGATTCCCTGATGAACTAGAATAAGAATGATATCCAATAAAAATAGCACTATCAAACGACTCATCTAATCTTTGAACCATAGAAAATGGATGTCCGCTCCATCCCCTTATTAATTTAACTTGTTTAGGAAGTTTACTGTGGTCTATATTTCTTCCACTATCATGAGCATCTTTTACGTATATTTCACTAGCACCAGCCTCAATAGCGCCTATACATGCTGCTTCTACTTCTCTTGTCATTTCATCAGCATAATATTTATGATCTGCTTTTGATTTTTCAGTTTCATCCCAATGTGTAACACCAGATATTCCTTCGATATCTGCACTAATATAAATTTTCATATTTTTCCCTCGCTTTTTTATATTTTCTTCTATATTTTATATTTTACTCCTAATTACCTTGGCTGTCATATCTGTACTTTATAACTTTCTTCTATTATTTTCACATTATTTTTCTATCAACGCTATTAATATTTGATAACCGTCCCCCATTTATCGTCCCTATTTATTCCCATTTATTATTAGCTTATATACAGCTTTTATTTGATAACCGTCCCCACCTAGCTTGTTCCTATCTTGCCATAAAAAAAGGAACTAGAAATGGAACTAACGAGCTTAATATTACTCCATTCACAAAAGATATTATTACTATTTCTGGATCAGTATACCTTGATATAATAGGTAGTGTAGTATCCATAGATGTAGCTCCAGCTGGAGCTATAGCAGTGTAATGGTTTAAATATTTAGCTAAAAATGGAACTGATATTACAGTTATTAATTCTCTAAATACGTTAGTTAAAAAAGCTATGGTTCCAAGCTTTGGTCCATCAAGTTTTGCTATTAATATTCCAGATAAGCTATACCATCCAAATCCTGAAGCAACTGCTAAACTTTTATTGCTAGGTATATGGAATATTAAACCAGTAAGTAACCCTCCCACTAAACTTCCTATTACTATTGATAATGGAATAAGTAATATTAAACTTCCATGTTTTTTTATATCTTTAAATATATGCTTATTTTGTCCAATATCTATTCCTATAAAGAATATTAATACATTTAATACTATTATTGTAATAAAATCAAGAGAATTCATAAAGCTAGCTGGCACGAAAAAATATCCTACTAAGGCCCCTAAAATAACTGATACTATTATTGATATTGTCATTATTTTTCTCCCTTTTTTAAGAATAATCTACTAACAAAATATACTAAAATTATACTAAATAGAGACGTTAAAACAGCAAAAGTTAATGATTCTACTCCTATATATCTAATGTTTTTTAATATATCTTTGTTTAAACCTAATGATACTCCCATAGTAAACAACAGAACTACAACTCCTATATATTGTATGTTACTAGTTATCTTTTTTATTTTACTTGGAAGTTTAACACTTGCCCCGATAAATATTCCCACTAATAAAACTACTATTATTGACCACATAAACACACTTCCTTCTTATACTTATATATGCATATTTATACATTAACATTTTTCTAACATAAATTCAAATTTAGAATTAAAAATATATTTATTATCTCTTATTTATTATTTTAATTTTTTATGTAATAATTTATATAGTACAATTTATATAATTCTTATAATATTAAATTTTATGGAGGTTTAATATGGACTTTATTTCATGGTTAAAAACTAACGTACTATTATCTACAAATTTTTATACAAAAATAATTACTACTATTTTTACAATACTTATTCTTTGGTTAATAAACAAAATAATAAACCACTTAATATATAAAAATAGTAATAATTTACAAATTAAGTATAAGTCAAAAAAATTATCAACATATTTTTTCGTTTTTATAGGATTTATTTTAGTTTTAAGAATATGGTTTCAAGCAATAGACTCTATAACAACTTTTATAGGTATTTTTTCTGCAGGTCTTGCTATTGCACTAAAAGACCTTATAGTAAATGTAGCTGGTTTTATTTTTATTATTTGGAGACGACCTTTTGAGGTAGGTGATAGAATAGAAATAAATAAAACTTCGGGAGATGTTATTGACATAAGAGCTTTTCAATTTACCTTACTTGAAATAGGAAACTGGGTAGATGCTGACCAAAGTACAGGACGAATAATTCACGTTCCAAATGGAAAGATTTTTAGCGAGTCTGTAGCTAATTATAGCAAGGGCTTTTACTATATATGGAATGAAATACCTGTAATGGTTACATTTGAAAGTGACTGGAAAAAAGCTAAGTCTATCCTCTTAACGATAGCAAAAAAAGATGGGGAACATTTAAGCACTGAAGCAGAAGCTAACGTGCGAAAAGCCTCTAAAAAATTCATGATATTTTATTCAAATCTCACCCCTACAGTTTATACAAATGTAAAGGATAGCGGTATAGTTTTAACTCTTCGTTATTTATGCAAACCAAGAAATAGAAGAAATTCTGTAGAAGCCATATGGGAAAGTATATTAGATGAATTTGAAAAACATGATAATATTGATTTAGCCTACAATACATTAAGAGTATATAAAGAAGACTAGTTTTATTTATAATCTAAAAATATCTAAAAATGAAATGAACTAATACTAAACTAACACTAAAGCGATACTAAGTTAATCTTTAATTACTACTGAACCGATACTGAACCGCTGTTCTTTTACAAAATATTTAAGTATAATCCCAATATAATCATAACCCTACAATCAATTATAAAAAAAAAGTACCTATAGTCCAAACACTTTTTTAAGTGTCCTTCTTATAGGTACCAATTTATAAAACTTTCCACCTTTTTATTTTATATAATAATTTAAATTTATTTCTCAGTACAATCTTTTGTTTGTTTCTTCTTCATTCTCTTTTCTACAGTTTCATCAATAACGTCTTTTATCAATATAATCATTGGCACACCTAATATCATACCAGGAAGTCCAAAAGCAGCTCCCCCCATAGTTACCCCTGTTATAATCCAAAATGCATCTACGCCTATCTTGTCACCTAATATCTTAGGTCCTAAAAATATTCCGTCAAATTGCTGCAAAGCAACTATTGCGATTAACACCCATAAAGCCTTAATAGGACTTACTAATAAAGTTATCAATATACTTGGAATAGCACCTATTATAGGCCCAAAATATGGTATTATATTAGTTACTCCAATTATCACTGCTATTAATGCAGAATTTGGAACTCTTAGTATAACCATAATAATATAGCATAATAATCCTATAATAATAGAATCTATAACTTTTCCTATAAAAAATTGAGAAAATATTCTATCAGCCTCGTGGATTACCTTAGTGAAAAATTCTGCTACCTCTTTTGGTAAAAATGCATATATAAATTTTTTATTCATATTTAATAATTCTTCTCTACTTAATAGCATATATATTGCTATTACAAAAGCTAAAATAAAATTAAATATTCCTGAAGTTAATGATACAATATTGGTTATAACAAATGTAAGTAAATAATTTGATAATTCAGCTACTTTACTTACCATTGTTTCTATTTGAGTTTGAAGATATTCATATATATTTAAAACTACAGGATTTTTAAATATTGCAAGATCATCAAATTTACTATAATTATTAGTTATGTTTTTCTGAAGCGACATTATATTATCCGTTAATGTGCTTACCATACTTGGAATACTTATTAATCCTAAAAATATTATTATCAAAAGAAATGAAACAACTGTTATAGCAATACATTTTTTTCTTGATAATTTAAATTTTTTCTGAAAAAATCTAACCCCATATTCTAAAAAATAAGCTATGACAAATGCTTCAAATATTGGTTTTATCGCTTGAGCTGTTTTATCCCATACAGATCCATTAGATATAAGCAAATAAAATATTATTATAGCTAACACAGTTAGCAAAAGCCTTTTATACGATATTTCTTTTAAATTACTCATTATTAACCTCTCTTAATCCTCTAAATATATTCTATTATGTTTTGATATAGCAGGTAAATTTATAGTTACTGTTGTCCCTTTTTTTATTTTACTTTCAACTTTTATTGTCCCGCCATGATTTTCTACTATTGCTTTGGTTATTGAAAGGCCAAGTCCATTGCTACCTTTTTCTCTCGATTTTTTTTTCGAAACACGATAAAAAGGTTGAAATATATTTTCTAAATCTTTTTCATTTATGCCTTCACCTTCATCTCTAACTTTTAATATAACATTATCTAAATACAAATAAGCATCCACTCTAATAATAGAATTAACCTTACCATATTTCAATGAGTTATCTATTAAATTTATTAATACTTCTTTTATTTTATCTTTATCACCATTTATACTAAGTTCATCATCTGCATTGCATTCTATTAAAATATTATACTTTTTACCTTTTATATTCATATCTTTACTTGTATTTTTTATTATTGGAGATATATCTATATTTTTAAATTTATAACTTGCATCTTTAGATATTGATTTTGAATAGTCTAGAAGTTCTCCTACCATTCGGTCTAATCTTTTACTTTCTGATATTATATGTTCTATTCCTCTATCAAAAAAATCTTTTTCATTAAACCCATTATCTTTTATTATTTGTGAATAACCTAGTATGGTAGTTATAGGTGTTTTTAACTCATGGGTAACATTGTCAAAAAAAACTTTTCTTTGTTCAAAATTATCTCTAAGCTCATCTCTATCTTTTTTTATTATTTGTATCTGCGATTTATTTTTTTCATCCATCTTATTTATAATGATACTTAATTTTTCAGCTTCATCTCTTGAATTTATTTTTATAGATTTAGATATATTACCATCAGCTATCTCTGCTGACTGTTTTGCTAATTGTTCTATAGGTGTTGTTATTTGTTTTGAAACAAATAATGCTATTACTATATCTATAAAAAATATCAATAAATAAAAAGTTAATGCTATTAAATTATCAGTTATTATAAAATTAATTAAAATAGCAGATATTATTGTAATTAAATTTACTATTAAAATAGAAATGAAAATTTTGTTCTTTATTGAATATCTCATTTTAAACTCCTAATCTTTTCTATTCTAATTTTAGTCCACATATTTATATCCTATACCAAAAACTGTCTCTATTATTGAATTTTTTTTATCATTGTCTATTTTTTTTCTTATTCTTTGCACATGAATGTCTACTGTCCTTGTATCATAGGCATAATCAAGTCCCCAAATTTTATCTAATATTTCCATCCTAGAAAATATCCTACCAGCATTTTCTGAAAGAAAAAATAATAAATCATATTCTTTTTTTGTTAAATTTATTTCTTTATCATCTTTCATTACTCTTCTTTCGTCTTTTACTATTTCTACATTGTTTTTTAATTTTATTATATTTGTTAAATTTTCTTTATCCATTTTAGATATTAAATCCATCCTTCTAAAAATAGCTCTTATTCTAGCAATTACCTCCCTTATATTAAATGGTTTGGTTATATAATCATCAGCTCCAAGTTCTATACCTAATATTTTATCCATTGTGTCAAGTTTAGCAGTTATTATAATAATTGGTATTAAATACTCTGAAGATATTATTTTACACACATCAAAACCACTAATGTCTGGTAACATTAGATCTAATATAATTAAATTTGGCTTAAATGTTTTTATTAAATCTATACCAAGCATTCCTTCATTGGCATGGTTTGTTAAAAAGCCTTCCTTTTTAAGAGAATATGATAAAAGGTCTGCTATAGATTCCTCATCTTCTATTATTAATATTTTTTTTAATTCCATCTTATCTCGCTCCTACTTACTCCACTCCTACATAGGATTAATTTAATTTACATACAATCATATTATATATCTTTTTTTTAAAAAATAATATGAAAATGTTACAATTTCGATACAATTATATTATACTTTGATACATCTTAGGTATATAATATCTATTAGGTTGTCCTATAAATTTATGAAAGAAGGTATTATTATGTGCGGATTCGTTGGATTTTTAAGTGACGATACAGTAAACAATAAGGATAAAGAAATGTTAACATTAATGAACTCATCAATATCACATAGAGGACCAGACGATAAAGGAACTTATTGTGATGATAAAATATTTATTGCATTTAGAAGATTAAGTATTATAGCTTTAGATACAGGCAAACAACCATTTTCTTATGATGATGGTAGATATAATCTTATTTTCAATGGTGAAATATATAATTACATAGAGCTTAGAAATATGCTTATGGAAGAAGGCATTGAATTTAAAACAGACGCAGAAGCAGAAGTTATGCTTGCTTTATATAAACACAAAGGAAAAGATTTTGTAAAATTATTAAGAGGTATGTTTGCTTTTGTTATTTGGGACAGAGAATCTCAAATTTTACTAGGAGCACGTGATCCTTTTGGAATAAAACCATTTTATTATACTGAAAATAAAAGAGGTTTATATTTTACATCAGAACTAAAAAGTTTTATCTATAACGAAGATACTAGAACTAATAAAGTTGATATAGATTCCTTACAAAATTATTTAACTTTTCAATTTGTTCCTGAACCTAAAACAATATTAGAAAATATAAATATTTTAGAACCAGGCTGCATTATTGAAAAATCATTAAATAAGAAATCAACAATAACCAGATATTGGAACGTAGAATTCGCTCCATCATCTGAATCTCAAGAAATTAAATTAGGGAAAATTAGAGAAGTGATGAAGGATTCCGTTGCTATGCATATGAGAAGTGATGTTCCTGTTGGTTGTTTTTTATCAGGCGGAATAGATTCTACTATTATAGCTGCATTAGCTAGAGATATTAACCCTGACATAAAAAGCTTTACTGCTGGCTTTGATGTAAATGGTTATAGCGAAATTGATTTAGCAAAAGAAACTGCTCATAAACTTGATATCGAAAATATAAGTGTAAAGGTTACTCCTGAAGAATTTGTAAAAGAACTACCAAAAATAATTTGGCACCTAGATGGACCTGTTGCAGATGCTTCTGTAGTACCAATCTATTTTATTTCAAGAGAAGCTCGTAAACATGTTAAAGTTATGCTTTCTGGAGAAGGTTCCGATGAATTATTTGGCGGATATACCATATACAGAGAACCTCTAGACCTTAGCGTATTTAACCATGTTCCAACTGCTTTAAAAAGTGGTCTTATACAATTATCTAAAATAATTCCTGAAGGAGTTAAAGGTAAAAGTTTCCTTGAAAGAGGTTGTACTCCTATAGAAGATAGGTATGTTGGTAATGCGAAAATATTTAGAGATAATGAAAAAAGTGAATTTCTTAAACAATATAATAAAAATTCAAGCTATAATCAAGTTACAAGACCTTACTATAATGAAGCAAATAAATATGACAATGTAACTAAAATGCAATATATAGATATAAACACTTGGCTTAGAGGAGATATATTATTAAAATCTGATAGAATGTCTATGGCCAATTCTTTAGAACTAAGAGTTCCTTTCTTAGATAAAGAAGTTTTCAAAGTAGCCTCAAGTCTTAATCTTGATGATAAATTAGGCAATAAAACAACAAAATATTTATTAAGAGAAGCATTTAGAAATTATATTCCAGATGATGTAACAACAAGAAGAAAATTAGGATACCCTGTTCCTATTCGTATTTGGTTGAAAGATGAACTTTATGATTGGGCACACGATTTAATAATAAACAGTGGTGCTGATGAATATATAAATAAAGAAAATGTTTTGAAATTACTTGAAGAACACAGAAAAGGTCCATTCGATTTAAGCAGAAAACTTTGGACACTGTTAACTTTCTTAGAGTGGCATAAATTATTTATAGAAGATGTCGAAAATTACAATGAAATAATAGTTTAATTGGGCCTGTAGTGCCTGCAGTATCTGTAAAACTTAAATAAAGGACTGGTTTTCCCAAACATCTTAACTAAATGATATTGGGATTCCCACTCCTTTATTTTTTATAATTATAACCTGTACCTGTCTGTAAAATGCCAATTTCAAATCCAAAAATTATCTTAAAAAATATCTACCTTTAATATCCATCCTTTAATATCTGCCTTTAAAATCGATCCTTTAAAGATTCTATAAAACTAAAAACTACTCATAAGAAACTTAATATCCAGCTACTGTAGCTATTTCATATCCATTTTTTCCTAACGATTCTATTATTTTCTCAACATGTTCATGTCCATTTGTTTCAAGTGTTATTTCTAGTAATACTTGATTAAATCGATCAAAAGTTTTAAATTGATTGTGATCTAATTTAACTACATTAGCATTTAAACCTGATAATATTTCAGAAATTTTAAGAAGTTCTCCTGGAATATCTGGAAGTTCTACAGAAAAACAAAACAATCTTCCTCTTGAAACTAATCCTCTATTTATAAGTGATGACATAGTTAAAACATCTATATTTCCTCCACTTAAAACACAAGCTATTTTCTTATTAGAAACATCAAGTTTTTTAAGTCCTGCAAGGGATAATGCCCCAGCACTTTCAGCTACTAATTTATGCTTTTCAATTAATAATAAAGAAGCTTCCATAATATCAAAATCAGTTACTGTAACTATATCATCTACATAAGATTTTATAATTTGATAAGGAAGATTCCCTGGCTTTTTAACAGCTACCCCTTCAGCTATAGTATTAACATGATTTAGTATCACTACTCCACCTTTATCCATTGATTTTTTCATAGCCATAGCACCAACTGGCTCTACACCTATTACTTTAACATTTTTATTTAATGCTTTTGCAGCTAAGGCTATTCCTGATATAAGTCCACCACCGCCAACAGGAACTAAAATATAATCCATATCTTCTATTTCCTTTAATATCTCATACCCTATTGTACCTTGCCCCTCTATTACCTCCAAATCATCAAATGGATGAATAAATAGATATCCATTCTCTTCTTGAAGTCTTTTAGCTTCTGCATATGCTTCATCATAACAGCCACCATGAAGCACGACCTTAGCACCATAGCCCCTTGTAGACTCAACTTTTATTAATGGAGTATTCTTTGGCATAACAATAGTCGCAGATACCCCTAAAAGCTTAGCAGCATAAGCTACTCCTTGAGAATGATTTCCAGCAGAAGAAGCTATAACACCTTTTCTTTTTTCCTCTTCACTTAATTTGCTTATTTTGTTATAAGCACCTCTTATTTTAAACGCGCCAGTAACTTGAAGATTTTCAGGTTTTATATACACTTCATTATTGTATTCATCACTAAATACAGTACTTTCTATAAGCTTAGTTTCTTTTATTATTCCTTTGAGGTTCTCTTCAGCCTCTCTGATTTTTAAAAGTTCATTTCCTAAATCTAGTTCATTCTTATTAGTTAATTCCATTTTTCAACCTCCCATTTAATATAAAAATAGCTAATTCGTCTAGACTAGTCTAAACATTATAACAAATAAATCTTAAAAATTGAACAAAAAAAACGCCTTATAATATATAAGGACGAGTTATCGCGGTACCACCTTAATTGTATAAAAATACACCTCTCTTTTAAGTTCAATCAAACCTAAGCCTTTATCGGGGCTAATCGGCTTTTCCTACATTATCGAAAAAGCTGCTCTTAAGTGATTGAATTAAAGCTTCATGTATCGACTTCCACCAACTGTCGACTCTCTAAAACACTCAACTAAAATTCTGTCTTAATCATTGCATTGTATTTTGTATTTTGTATTTTGTATTTTGTATTTTAAAGAATATTATCATAATTCCACTTTATTGTCAATGGATTTGTCTGAATCTTTTCAATTTTATAAATTTATTTTATTTTAAACTTGATAATTTATTATATAAATCCAAATTTCTTTTCTTCAAATTTACAATTCTAAAAGTTTTTTTATCCACAAATCCTAAAGTAGTAGTTCCTTTTGCTAACAACTTATTATCCTCTTCCCTTATTACATTATAATTAAATATCACTTTAGCAGGAGACATTTCATTTACATATGCTTCTATTATTATTTCATCATCATATTTAGCTCCTTGATAATGTCTACACCCTGTCTCTATAATAGGCATCATTATTCCCATATCTTCTAATTCTTTATAGCTTATTCCTATTTGTTTAATAAAATCTCCTCTTGCAACTTCAAACCATATATAATAATTAGCATGATATACTATACCCATTTGATCTGTTTCTGCATATCTAACTGTTAATTTTGTTTTACTTACCATATTCCCTCCTATAATTTCATTATGATATATTATTTATTTAACTATAATATTTACAGATAATTTATTATATAAAAAAAAGAGTATGTACGAAAAGGGGGTAATGCATTAAGCATCAAATATACATACTCTATCAAACTAATTTAGCAATAAACTTTTTAAAACGTCTAATGCTTGATCTATTTCTTCATATTCTATAACTAAAGGCGGAAGCATTCTTATAACTTTCGGCCCAGCAGATAAAAATAAAACTCCGTTGTCTATTGCATTTTTTATTATATCTTTAACTTCTATATTAAGCTCTATTCCAAGCATTAATCCTTTTCCTCTTATTTCTTTAACCAGCGGACTATTAAAAGATATTATTTTATCTCTAATGTAATCTCCTTTAGCTATTACTTCTTCATAAAAACCTTCACTGCTAAGTTTTTCAAGAACTACTAATGCAGATGCTGTAGCCATTGGATTTCCTCCAAAGGTTGAGCCATGGTCTCCTTTTCCTAAAACATTTTCAGTTTTTTCATTAAACAGAGCAGCTCCTATTGGCATACCTGCACCTAATCCTTTTGCTGTGGTTACTATATCAGGTTTAACTCCTAAAGTTTCATATGCAAATAACGCGCCACACCTTCCATTACCACACTGAACTTCATCAAATATAACCAATATATCCTTTTTATTGCAAATGTCACAAACTTGTTTTGCATAAGTTTCCTCCATAGGATATATACCACCTTCACCTTGAACCGCTTCCATCATAACAGCACAAACCGTTTCATCTACCAAACTTTTGAATTCGTCTATATTATTTAATTCTGCATATATAAATCCTGGAGTAAAAGGATCAAAATGTTTATGGTATTTATCTTGACCTGTAGCAGATAAAGTGGCCATAGTTCTTCCATGAAAAGATTGTTTTAAAGTAATGATATTATATCTTCCTTGTCCATACTTTTCACTGCTGTATTTTCTAGCTGCTTTTATTGCAGCTTCATTTGCCTCAGCCCCTGAATTTGAAAAGAAAACTTTATTCATTTTAGACATTTTAACTAGTTTTTCTCCTAAATTTATATAAGAAGAATTATAAAATAAATTCGAAGTATGAATTACTTTATTCATCTGAGTCTCTAGTGCATAAATAATATCTTTATTGGAATGTCCTAAGCTAGATACCCCTATTCCACTAGTCATATCTATATATTCTTTACCTTCTAAATCATATACCTTAGAACCTAACCCTTTTTCTATCACTACAGGAAATCTCCCATAGTTTTGAAGTAAATATTTTTCTTCCTTTTCCATTAATTCTTTATTATTCACAATAACACCTTCTTAAATAATATATTATTTAGTAATCATAGTACCTATTCCTTTATCAGAAAATAATTCTAATAAAATAGAATGAGGAACTCTTCCATCTATTATGTGTGCCTTTTTTACACCATTTTCTATAGCATCTTGGCAACACTCAACTTTAGGAATCATGCCACCTTTTATTATTCCTTCTTCTTTAAGTTTATCTATTTCCTCTTTATTAGCTCTACGTATCAAACTAGCGCTATCTATTGGATCATTTAATATTCCTGGTACATCAGTTAAAAGAATTAGTTTTTTAGCATTTAATTTTGCTGCTATTTTAGAAGCTGCATAATCCGCATTAATATTATAAGATTTAAAATCATCTTCTCCTAATGCTACTGTTGAAACTATTGGTATTAGTCCACCTTCCATATTTCTAACTAAAATCTCTTCATTTACAGAAGTTATATCTCCAACATACCCAACATCTGTCCCATCTTCTAAAAACTTCTTTTTAGCTCTAAGTAATCCTCCATCAAGTCCACTTAATCCAATGGCATTTCCACCATTTTTTATAATAAGTGCTGTTAAATCCTTATTTACTTTCCCAGCTAAAACCATTTGAACTATTTCCATAGTTTCATCATCTGTTACTCTAAGGCCATTAATAAATTCACTTTTTTTGCCTAGCTTCTTCAAATTAGCACTTATATCTGGTCCACCACCATGAACTACAACAATTTTTATTCCAACTAAGCTTAAAAGGATTAAGTCTCTAATAACTGCATCTTTTAATCCTTCATTTATCATAGCGTTTCCACCATACTTAACTACTATAGTTTCCCCACTGAATTTTTGAATATAAGGAAGGGCCTGAATTAAAACACCTGCTTTTTCTATATCTCTAAATGTCATAATATTTCAACTCCTTAGCTCCTATAGTCTCCATTTATTCTTACATATTCATAGCTTAAATCACAACCCCAAGTTGTTGCTTCTTCTTGTCCTTCATGCAAATCTATCCAAATAGTTATATCATGCTCACCTAATATTTTTTTTGCTGTTTCCTCTGAAAAATCTAAAGGAACTCCTTTTTCACATACATCAATATATCCTTTCCCACTTTCAAAACTTATATCTACTTTATCTGGGTCTATCTCTTCACCTGAATAACCTATAGCGCAAAGAATCCTTCCCCAATTGGCATCTGAACCAAACATAGCTGTTTTAACAAGACTTGAAGCTGTAACTGTTTTAGAAATATTTGCTGCCTCTTCTTTTGTTTTAGCCCCTATTACTTTTGTTTCTATAAGTTTTGTAGCTCCTTCACCATCTGCTGCCACTTTTTTCGCCATTTCAGTATTTAAAAAATCCAGTGCATCTTTGAATAGTTTGTAATTACTATCTTTTTCTACTATTTTTTCATTTTCTGCCATTCCATTTGCTAAAATAACTACCATATCATTAGTGCTAGTATCACCATCTATACTTATTCTGTTATATGATATATCCGCACTTTCCTTTAATGATTGTTTTAGAAGACTTGCATCTATATTTATATCTGTTGTTATAAAAGATAGCATTGTACACATATTAGGATGAATCATACCAGACCCTTTAGCCATTGCACCAATAACTACTTTTTTTCCATCTATTTCAATTTCTATGCTAATATCTTTCTTAACTGTATCTGTTGTCATAATAGCTTCTCTAGCTGTTATATATCCTTGTTTTGTTGGTTTATTTACTATATCTTTTATCCCGTTTTCTATTTTACCCATATCAAGCTGCATTCCAATAACTCCAGTTGACGCAACTATAACATCTTTTTCTTTTATATTTAATCCTTCTGCTGTAAGTTTTGTCATTTTCCTTGCATTTTCTAATCCTTCTATTCCTGTGCAAGTATTAGCATTACCACTATTTATAATTACTGCCTGAGCTTTTCCATCTTCAAGATGCTCCATAGTTATTTTAAGGGGTTCTCCCTTTACCTTATTCGATGTATATACTCCAGCGCATTCACAAATACATTCAGAATATATTAAAGCCATATCCTTTTTATTTGGATTTTTCTTGAGTCCAGCATATATACCAACTGCAGTAAAACCTTTAGGTGCAGTTACCCCTCCATTTATTATCTTCATTTCATCTCTCCTAATATATCAGATTTTATATTTTTAAAATATAGTTGGTATAAGGTTAAGGCCTAAATCTTCTTCTAAACCTAAAACTATATTCATATTTTGAACCGCCTGGCCTGCGGCTCCTTTTACCATGTTATCTATAACTGAAACTATAACTAATCTATTTACTCTTTTATCTACTACTAAACCTATCTCGCAATAGTTAGACCCTCGAACATTTCTAACCTCTGGAAAAGTATTTTCTTTAAGTATTCTTACAAATTTTTTATCTTTATAAAATTCACCATATATTTCTAATATATCATTAGTATCTAGCTCTTTAGTTAGGTTACAATATATTGTACTTAATATTCCTCTATTCATAGGTACTAAATGTGGTGTAAATGATATTTTTATATTTTCACCAAAAGCCTTTGACAATTCCTGTTCTATTTCAGGAGTATGCCTATGACTTCCTACCTTATATGCTTTTATACTTTCATTACATTCTGCATAATGAGCTCCTAAAGATAATTCCCTTCCTGCACCTGTAATTCCTGATTTAGAATCTATTATAATAGATTTACTATCTATTAATTTATTTTTCAAAGCAGGATATAATCCAAGTATTATACTAGTTGGATAACATCCAGGATTAGCTATTATTTTTTTATCTTTTATATTAGCGCCATGAATTTCACAAAGTCCATACTGACTATCTTTATGAATTTCTGGATATTTATATTCTTTTCCATACCAAGTTTTATAATCTTCTTGATTTTCTAATCTAAAATCTGCTCCAATATCTATAAATAATATATTTTTTTTATAACATTCATAAGCTAAATCTTCACTCAATCCATGTGGAAGTGCTGCAAATACTACATCACAATCATCAATTTTATTTTGTAAAAAAGTTTCAATATTTATGCAGATTATATTAGTTATTTTATTGAAATTAGGATAAATTTCAGCAAAACTTTTACCTGCATAAGAATGCGATATGAGATATTTTAATTCAACCTTGGGATGATTAAATAAAATTCTAACTAATTCCTCACCTGCATAACCCGTTGAACCTACCACTGCAACTTTAATCATAAAATTCCTCCATTCATAAATCCACTAATTCATAAAAACAATATAAAACTTACCAATATATTTTATTTAATTATACAGTATATTGCATAATTATTCAATGTTTTTATGATATTTTTTTTGATAAATTATTATAATATATAAATGAAAAAATTGCTATAAAAAAAATCACCTTACGGTGACTTTTTTATTTTTATAATTTTATTGGTATTAACACTCCATTTTCCGTATACGGAATTGATATTCCATTTTTATAATCATCTAAAAAATATTTTAATGAATTTTCTATTTTTTTTACAGCACATGCTTTACATAAATAAGCAGGTTTATTTTTTATTTCATCTAGCATAATCATATTGCCACTAATTTTATAAAACCCACCTTCTTTATCCCAAGGAATATCATCTTTATTATAAAAAGCTACAGTAGCTTCACTATCACATTCCTCACATTTGCCTTCAATTCTTTTTATATTTTTTTCTATTATTTTAACTCCATCTTTAAAATTACTTTTCATATTTTTTATTTCATTTATATCCATATATGTATATGTATATCCACCTTTCAAACCTTCAATCGCAGGATAATACATTATTAATTTACCTTGGTGCTCCAATATTTTATTTTTATATTCTTCTATTAAATGTTCTCTACAAAAATTTTTAGATTTCACTCCTGTTACTATTTCCTTTTTCATTATATTCTTCTTTTTTACCTGATATATTAATATATCCTTTCCTTCCTTAGAACAAACTGAACATTTCATTTTTATTGCACCCCCATAAAATCTTTCTAATATCTATTATATCATGTTATAATAGGGACGGTTATCAAATATTTTCAATTTTAGGAGGAATAAAATGGATTTAAGATGGAATTTAGACAAATTGTATACATCTTTTAAAGATGATGATTTTTTAAAGGATTTTAATGGTTTAGATAATGAAATATCTAAGATCAATGACTATTCAGAAAATAATTTTAACAGCCTTAATAACGCTAAAGAAAAAATTGAAGAATATATTAATAAACTAAATCTTTTTACTGACATATATATTAAATTATTTAATTTTTGCGAGCTCACAACAAGCGTAGATGTTAGTAATGAAGATGCTATAAAATACAGCGAAGCTATAAATAAAAAACTATCTAATTTAACAAAATCCGAAGTTTTATTTCAAAACTTTTTAAATAAATTAGATAATATAGACGAAATAATCAAATCTCCTATTTTAAAGGAGCATGAATTTTTCATTTATGAAAATTTAAGAAAAGGCAAACACTTATTATCAGAAAAAGAAGAAACATTATTATCTAAAATGAAAAATACAGGTTCAACTGCTTGGGCTAACCTTCAAAATCTTTTAACTTCTACACTTTTAGTAGACATCAATATAGATGGAAAGGACGAAAAACTCCCTCTTCCTATGGTTAGAAATTTTGCAAATGATAAAAATAAAAATTTAAGAAAAAAGGCATATGAAGCTGAACTCTTAGCATATGAAAAAGTAGCTAAATCCTCTAGTTTTTGCCTAAACAATATAAAAGGTGAAGTTATCTTAATATCTGATTTGAAAGGTTACAAGTCACCACTAGATATGACTCTTGAAAATTCTAGAATGGATAAAGAAACTCTAGACGCAATGCTTATTGCTATAAATGAAAGTTTGCCAAGTTTTAGAAAATACTTTAAGAAAAAAGCAGAGCTTTTAGGGTATAAAAACGGTCTTCCATTTTATGAAATGTTTGCTCCTATGGGATCTTTAGATAAAGAATTTAGTTTTCAAGATGCTAGCGATTTCATAGTTAAAAACTTTAATACATTTTCAGATGAATTATCTGATTTTGCAAAAAATGCTTTTGATAATAATTGGATAGATGCTGAAATACGTGAAGGCAAAAGTGGCGGAGCATTTTGTTCTAACATTCATCCAATAAAAGAATCTAGAATCCTTTCAAACTTTACAGGAAGTTTTTCTGATATAGTTACATTAGCCCATGAGTTAGGTCATGGATATCACGGCTCTTGTTTAGACAAAGAAACTGCCTTGAATTCTGACTACCCTATGCCAATAGCAGAAACTGCTTCTATATTTTGTGAAACTATAATAAAAAATGCTGCACTAAAAGATGTTTCAAAAGAAGAATCTCTTACTATTTTGGAAAACAGTATATCAGATTCTGCTCAAGTTATAGTTGATATATATAGTAGATTTTTATTCGAATCAAAACTATTTGAAATAAGAGAGGATCATTCTTTATCTGTAGATGAACTTAAGACTATAATGTTAAATGCTCAAAAACAAGCCTATGGAGATGGATTAGATAAAAACTATCTTCACCCTTATATGTGGCTATGCAAACCTCATTATTACTATAGCGAAGCTAATTTCTATAACTTTCCTTATGCTTTTGGTCTTCTTTTTTCTAAAGGATTATATTCTAAATATCTAGAAGATAAAGAGAATTTTCCAAATGAATATAAAAAACTTTTATCTTATACTGGGAAAGCAGATATTTATAACGTAGCAAAGATAATGGATATCGATATACACTCTATTGATTTTTGGAGAAGTTCTCTGAAATTAGTAGAAGAAGAAATAGAAGAATTTATTAAATAAATCTATAAAAATAGTCCTGAAACTTTTTTTTAGTTTTAGGACTTCTTAATATGTTATAATATTTTCTCCAATCTTTTCACCCTTATACATTCCATATATGCAATAAGAATCTTTATCTAATTCTATGTAGATAACCCCATCCCCTTGCAATTCTCCATTTTCTTGCTCTTTTAATATTAATGAACATTCTTCAATATTATCTATTTCATCATAATATTTTGTTATTTTATTACCTTTAGTTACAGGATTTTTTAACACTTCTATATTCGCATCTTCTCCTACTAAAAAATCATATATTACATCCTCCCTAGAATCTAGATCCATATTCACGCTAAGCTTGTCCAACGTACTTTGCTGAATAATAACATAATTGCTAAGTTCCCGAATATTTGCTTTTAAAACAGTTTTTACAGCATTGTCTCTATATACTAATACTCTAGGTATAAGAATATATACCGAAGTTATTATAATAGCAAAAACGCAAAATAACTCTAACACATTAAATGGTTTTAAATTTTTTTTCATCACTTCACCACCTATATTAACAATTTAGTATAATTATAATATTAATTCTATTTTTTTACAATATGAATCCATTAAAAAATGCTAATAACTTTAAGCTACTAGCATTTTTCATATATTATTTAAGGAAAGGAAACGGCTAAATTAAATTTATAAAAAATATTCTATTCCTGCTTTGAATATCTTTTGGTCTTTTTCTCCAGGAACATTTATGGCAACACAATCTCCCATTCTTTCAGAGTGTCCCATTTTCCCAAGTATTCTTCCATCTAATGATGTTATCCCTTCTATAGCATTTATTGAACCATTAGGATTAAAATCAATATCCATTGACGGATTTCCTTGGAAATCTATATACTGAGTTGCAATTTGACCATTTTTCATTAATTCATCTACTACATATTTTGGAGCTGTAAATTTACCTTCACCATGAGATATAGCTATAGTATGCTTATCTCCTAATTTAACATTATTAAACCATGGGGATTTATTAGATACTATTTTAGTTGTTACCATTCTTGAACTATGTCTTCCTATATCGTTAAATGTAAGAGTAGGCGAATCTTTTTTCATGTCTCTTATGTCCCCGTAAGGCACTAATCCTAATTTAACTAAAGCTTGGAATCCGTTGCATATTCCTATCATTAACCCATCTCTTTTATATAAAAGGTCTAAAACTGCTTGTTTTACCATTTCATTTCTAAATACAGCTGCTATAAATTTACCAGAACCCTCTGGTTCATCTCCAGCACTAAATCCTCCTGGAAGCATTATTATCTGTGAATTTTCTATTCTCTTTACCATCTCTTCTATTGAATCGTGAACATCTGTAGGTTTAAGATTTCTAAACACCATAACATCTGTTTCTCCACCAGCTCTTTCAAATGCTTTTTTAGAGTCATATTCACAATTTGTTCCAGGAAAAACTGGAATAAATACTTTAGGCTTACTAATATTTAAAATTGAATGTTTCTTGTTAGGCTCTTCATACAAATTTTCTATTGGAGTTTCATATTTAGTTTTAGTTTTAGTTCTAAATACTTTTTCCAAAGGTTTTTCATACTTTTCATATACTTTATCTATTTCTATTTCTACACCATTTATATTTATTATAGGCTCCGCCTGTGTTTCTCCTAAGACTGAATATTCTATGCCTTTTAATATTTCATCTAATTTTGCGTCTTGTTTTATCTCTAAAACAAATGAACCATAAGATGATGCAAATAAATTTTCTTTTGAAATATTATTTGTAAATTTAAATCCTATTTTATTTCCAAAGCTCATTTTAGATATAGCTTCTGCTATTCCTCCATGTTTTACAGTTGATGATGATAAAACATAACCTTTTTTTATAATAGAATTTATCTTTTCATAATTTCTCTTAAGTAATTCAAAATCAGGCATTTCATCTTGTTTTCTTGTATGTGGAATATATACTATTTTACTATTTGTTTTCTTAAATGCTTTTGAAACTACATTTTCAGAATTACTAGCACAAACTGCTATAGCAACTAGAGTAGGGGGAACATTTATATCTTTAAAGGTTCCAGACATACTGTCCTTTCCTCCTATTGCTGCAGTTTCAAACATCTCCTGTGCATATAGTGCTCCTAGCAAAGCTTGAAATGGTTTGCCCCAACTTTCCCTGCTGTTCATTCTTTCAAAATATTCTTGAAAAGTCAATCTTACTTTTTTATAATCTCCGCCTATTGCTACTATTTTAGATATAGCTTCTACAACAGAATATGCAGCTCCATAATATGGACTCCATCTAGATATTTTAGGATTATATCCATAAGTCATAAGTGTTGCAGTTTTAGTTTCTCCTTTTAAAACAGGGACTTTAGCTGCCATTCCTTCTTCTTCTGAAGCTTGATATTTACCTCCATAAGGTAAAAGTATAGTTCCAGCTCCTATTGTTGAGTCAAATCTTTCAACTAATCCTTTTTCACTGCATATATTTAGCTTTCCAATATTATCTAAAAACAACTCTTTTATTTCTTTGTCTTCTACTTTTCTTTCAAAATAATTATCAATAGTAGGCTCTTTAACTAAAACATCTGCATACTGTGTAACCCCATTTGTATCTAAAAAGCTTCTTTTTACATCAACAATAGCTCTTCCGTTTAAAAACATTCTAAGTCTTTTTTCTTCTTTAACTTCAGCTACTATTTTAGCTTCTAAATTTTCTTTTTCTGATAAAGCTATAAATTTATCTGCATCATCTTTATCTACAACTACTGCCATTCTTTCTTGAGACTCTGAAATAGCAAGTTCAGTTCCATCTAATCCTTCATATTTTTTAGATACATTATCTAGATTTATGTCTAGTCCATCTGCAAGTTCTCCAATAGCTACGCAAACTCCACCTGCTCCAAAATCATTACATCTTTTTATTAATAAACTAACATCTTTATTTCTAAAAAGTCTTTGAATTTTTCTTTCTGTTGGCGCATTTCCCTTTTGAACCTCAGCTCCGCATGTTAATATAGAATCTTCGTTATGTTCTTTAGATGAACCTGTTGCACCACCGCAACCATCTCTTCCTGTTCTTCCACCAACTAATATAATTAAATCGCCTTTTAAAGGTGTTTCTCTTATTACATTTTCTTTAGGTGCTGCACCTATTACTGCTCCAAGCTCCATTCTTTTAGCTAAAAATCCTTCATCATATATTTCTGAAACCTGACCTGTTGCAAGGCCTATTTGATTACCATATGAGCTATATCCAGATGCTGCGCCAAGAGTTATCTTTCTTTGGGGAAGTTTTCCATCTAAAGTATCTTCTATTTTAGTTCTTGGGTCTCCACTTCCTGTTATTCTCATAGCCTGATATACATAGCTTCTTCCTGACAATGGGTCTCTTATCGCCCCTCCTAAACATGTAGCCGCTCCTCCAAAAGGTTCTATTTCTGTTGGATGGTTATGAGTTTCATTTTTAAACATAATAAGATAATCTACCATTTCTCCATCTATATCTACAGGCACAACAATACTGCAAGCATTAATTTCATCAGATATATCTAAATCATCAAGCTTCCCTTTTTTTCTAAGTGATTTCATTCCAATCACTGCCATATCCATCAAATTAAGGGGTTTATTTTTATCTTCATATACAAATTTTCTTATATCTAAATAATTTTTATAGCCCTCTTTTAT
>JBGUER010000024.1:0-24188 GCA_041821285.1 Clostridiaceae bacterium | reverse complement strand
AAGAAATGGGTAAACTCATAGGAAACTTGTATTTAGCTAAAGGTGATTTTGACACATGGGAAATAGGCTATGTATTTAATCAAAACTATTGGAGAAAAGGTTATGCAACAGAAAGTGCAAAGGCATTGATGAATACAGCTTTTTCACAATTAGGTGCAAGACGTATTGTGGCAATGTGTAATCCTTTGAATGAACATTCGTGGAAACTATTAGAAAGGCTTGGTATGAGGCGTGAAGGAACTCTTATTAAAAATATATATTTTAAGAAAGATATTAATGGAGAACCTTTATGGGCAGATACCTATGAGTATGGAATTTTAAAGTCCGAATGGATAACATATAACTAATCTTCATTTATAGTTATGTCGCAACATTCTTATATTGTACACCGAGCTAAAAGGCAGCAGGATTTTTTAGCTTAAGATTGATAATAAAACTCTATCAATCTGTATATACTATATTTTTACATTAAACTATTTTCTCGAATTTTAACAGAATCCAATCAAAGGATAAGTAAATAAATTCTATAGAAAAATCAGTAATTTTAAAAACTGAATAAAATCCATAAAAATATGCATAATGAATATCTATGCATATTTATTTTTTATACAATTATGCAATTTACATAACCCACTTCTTGCATTTTTACAATAAGTACCAAAGCACCATTAGACACCGTTCTCTTGTTAAATTTCTATTTTAAATGAAACATTGCACTAAATTATTCTATAGTGCAATGTTTGTATCTTGTAGACGCGATTTAAGGGCATTTAAATGGGGGGGTGAAGGATTAGTACCTATGGGCTGGATATCTAGTTAGACGTTATTTTTATATTTAAAGGTATAGAAAAATAACCCTTTGAATTAATATTCAAAGGGTTATGGGGTGTAAAATAAGTTAAAAACATCTAAACACAAGATTGAATATACTATTAATTTTTTATTATTTCAGCTTTTCACTTAAGTTTTCTAATTTCTTTTTTATAAGTAATTGCATATCACAAAATGCCTGCTGGCATGTATTAAAATTATCATCAATAACAAGCTTCTCATCAATTAATACTGCGCCAGTTATAAAAGAATCAATATATGCGTATACTTTAGGTTGTTGTGAGTTCAATAGTTCATTTATTTCTTTAAAATCTTCAACCGGCATTTTTTCCCTTATTGTATTTATGGAGGCCTTTATTTCTTCTCCATTTTTGATAACCTCTTTTATATAGTTTGCACCAAGTTTTTTATTAATATTTCCAAACTTTAACATTTTAGTTAATGTAGCAATTATTTTTTGCGATTCCGTATACGCAATAGTTATATCTGTATATCTGGTTAACTGCTTACTTTTTTTATAATAAACATTAGATTTATAAGCACCCATTATTGAAAAAATGGTGCAACTCGCACTTATAAAAGTTAGTATATAATCCAGCCTATTCACATTATATTCCTCTATTTTTCTTATAATAAATTAAAATGTCACATGAGTTTTCATATTCAGAAGCTAATTCATAAGCGTGATCCTCATCCCAAGCATAATCGCCCATAACACCTATAAACCCATCTGGATTTTTACCCCAATAGTCTTCGTCTTGCAGAAACATTGCCAATGTAGATGAATCAAACATTTTACCATCATCGACAGTTTGACAAATAAAGTCAAACCATCTTTCTTTATCAAGTGGATGAGAAGAACCTGTAGATTTATTTGCTAATGAGCAAAACAGTTCTAACTTTTTTAATGCAGCTTTAGAAATAACTGATGTAGGATCAAAAATATCATCAGTTGGTTGTGAAATACTTAATTCCTTATTGCTCTGTTTGAATGGTTTTATTACATCATTATAAAATTTCAATAGCGCATCATTATATTCGTCAACACTAAGTTCATTTTTCTCTATTGGAACAATATTTCCAACCCTAAGTTTTCCTTTAGTTATGTCATTACCTATATAAATAGAAACACTAGCTTTATTAACACGCATCCCTGTATAATCAAATAAAAGATAATCTTTCCAATATCCTTCCCTTTTTTTTAACTTCCAATCACCCACTGCATAACTCCCAATTTGATCAATAAAATCAGATAATTGTTTCTCAGTCCCTTTAAAATATAACTCTCTGTATGTTTTCATAATTATCTCCCTCCAAATAATTAATTTATAAATTCTTATTATTACTATTAACAAAGGCACCTTTATTAAATTTCACGTTATCTGTTTAATTATAAAATAGGCGCCAATTATTTAATTTTATCAATAAATACTTCAATTTGCTGAATCAGGTTTTGCCAATCAAATCCATGAACAGTACCTGCCGCTATTGTTACAGCCATCTTCATTCCAAATTCAGCTGCGAATTTCTTTATTCCTGCCAGTGATTTATTCAATCTGGTTTTTTTAGGCACTGGAGAAGTAATTTGCTCGCTTATTGTCTCTATATCATCCTGCAAATCTGCCTTAATGTTTTCGGGAGCATCAAACAAGGCAAGAGCTTCTATAGCTTGTCCTAACATATCAAACAACTTATCATTATCGTTAACATTTGTTGAATTAGATGGGGCAACATTAATTCCTTGAGTAGCACTACCATATACGTTGCCGATATTCTGAATCATGGATGACTCTTGCCTGTGATTTTCTTCTGACAGTATCATTTCTTTTGATATCTCATCATTTATATAATCAATAAGCGGCTTGAATGCATTGTCTATAAAACTTTGAATATTATCTTTCAAATTGTTACTGGAATGATAGAACCTAAGAGCTTGCCCTAAAACTCTATCCTTGTCACTTTCTACAATATAAGTTATGTAATCATACTGGGCTTTAATATGAAGTCTTTCATCCGCTGGTACATCAATGGAGTGCCAATCGTTACCCTCAATAAGAAAGCACTTTTTAAAATCATAGTCTACTCCATCTATAACATTGCAAATTAATTGACTAATAAAAAGCGTTTCATCTATAAATTTTTTAAATCTTGCCATATTAACATCAGCATTATTATCATCAGAATTTAATAAATTACTTGACACTCTCCTAAAATCCAGACTTAATATTCTTAATTCTCTATAGCTAATCATATATCCACCCCACAATAAGAACAAAAGGCTTTTGATACACCTGCACAATAAAGCATTTTAATATGCCTATTACAGCACCTACATTCAAAAACTGTTTCTGTAGTGTCCTTTTCTTTTATATCTTTGACGTTTACCTTCTTAAGTGGTTTAAATTACATCTTTATTATTCCATGTGGCTTGTTAAATGACTTTTTTGTCTTATTAAAACTATCATTTAACATTTCAATAAAATAATTTTTCATAATAGCTTCTGCCTTTTCTATAATTTCTTTTGTGTAAAAATCATCTTTATCCTTTGTCAATCCACAATATGGACAAAACAAATCTTCAAACGGTTTATCTTCATCTTGATATTCATCTGCACGAAGTTTAAACTCCGAGCCACAAAATGGACATTCAAAGGTTACAAAACCTTCGCTATCACCTTGTATTGTAAAATTAAATTTAATATCATTCATAGTAACCTCCCTTTGAATTCATTAGTAACGAAAATCATTTGCTATTTTGTCATTTTATAAAAATTAATATATAACCAACAAATCTTTCATATATCACTTTTTTAGTTTCATCCTTATTTTAAATCTATTTGTATTATAAAATATTAGTTATCAACTAAATCCATACTTACAAATACTCTTTTTAATTCATCTTTCATGATATCCATTATTTTCTCAAAAGAAGGTTTACTTAGATTAACTTCAGCCTTATTTAAAGCCCCAAATAAATTATCATTGAAATTCATCTTATTTAAATTATTAATAAAATACTCAAAGTCAATATTTTTAATTTTATTCTTATCAAATACTGTATATAGTAAATGAGTACAAATACTTTTAAATAATATCATTTGCATCTCCATACTATTAGCAAAGTTATTTCCCAATAAAATTGTATATTGAAAAATCACCTTATACCTTAAATATGGAATCATCTGATATTCTTCACACCTCCGTAAAATACCAAATGCCTGCAAAAAAAATCCATTTATAGTATAAAAGAAAAGCATTGCTTCATTAGTTTGATCATTGAAAGGATGCCCTTGGGCTATATGTCTTCTAAACCGGCTACACAAATCATCTCCATTATTATCATCTGAAAAAATAAGTGTTTCACCTACACCATCTCTCAAAGCTTTTTTAACATCTTCAATATTTATAAATTCATTACAGTACTTTCTCAAGGTAATAGAGTTATCTTTAAACATACTAAAGAATGCTTGCTCTGCTGCCTTTTTTAATAAATCTGTATCATTATCAGACATTAAAGTTACTGGTAATATATAAATAATATCTGAATAATTTTCGAGAATTTTAATATTATCTTTAATTGAAAGCAACATTTGCTCTCTTAACTGTTCCGCAAAATTTTGATTATGAATGCTACTTATAATACCCGCATACTTATACAATGGATCATCTACTACATGTACTCTGCCTAAAACTACAAAAGGGTAATGTTCAAGATCATCTATATCTAAAAATGATGCACCAGTTAAAATATAACAATCATAATCTGACGATATATTTTTAAGAATTAATTTAACTAAATCTCTATTAGCAAACCAAAATAAATTTATTTCATCTTCTATCATTGGAAAATCTTCTGTAGAAAAATTAGAAACTGTTTCCTTTAAAATATAGCAATAGTCATTTTGTAAAGATATAATCTTTTCTTTTAAATACTCATTTATCAAAGCTAACCACCTCTTTTAATAAATGTTCAGGAATACTATATACTTCATCTAATTGAACTATAATTTTGTTCATAATTTTTACGCAATCTGGCCAAACATTTTTTAAATTCTGCTTATTCTCATAATCAGGAACACAATGAAATTGATGTGCTGGTGATTCACACTTTATAAGAGAACTTTCTCGAATAGCTCCCCATAATCCATGTTCATAAGATGAATCATAATCATAATAAAGACCATATAACTCTTTCTCCCCTACCGAAATAGCTTTTTCTCTAATGTTTTGCTTGCCAAAATAGGATGTATCCATATCTATGTATTCCTCGTCCATATATTCATTAACTAACAATTCTAAATATTTATAATCAATATGGTTATTTGATAGATCGCTTTTTGTTTCTCTTGACTTTGCTAATACTATTTTATACAATCCAATCCCATAATATTGGAATTTATCCCATATATGTTCTTGAGCCTTTTCATTTTTTATTAAATATTTCATCATTATACAATTTTCAATTACTGTTCTAATTGAACCTCGTGCAGCAATAGTATTATATAAATTATGATTTACAATTTCTATTAATCTTTTATACGAATATGTAGATATACCTAATAAAACTAACATTTTCTTATCCAAAGGCTTTATTGCTATAAAGCAACTTGATAAATATTCAAAGATATCATTTAAGGTCTCAATATATTTATCAGCATCTGATTCGTTAGTAGGAAATTTAATACAAAATAGTTTACATTCGCTCATTTTACTAACTCTCCTCCAAAAATCCTCTAAAAATTGTTCGTTCAATGTTTCTAACCCTAAAAGTGTCATTTCTATTGATCTAATTGTTGGCCTAATTATACGCATTCTTTCATTGGAATGTTCTAAATGTGGATATTCCAATATTAAATCTATCTCTGCTTTTGGCATATTTATATGACCTGTTAATAATGAAAAATATGTAACTAAAAATCTAATATCAGTAGCAAGTTCCGATTGATGAAAATATGCTTCACTCAGAACTGTCGCTATGCTTTTTTGACGATCTGAAGGATCAATGCTCGGGTCACTAAACCATCTTGAGAATTCTTTATAATCACTATAGGTATACAAAATAGTCAATGGTGACAATACTTGCTTGTCTGCAGTTTCAATTATATAAGAATATATTTTTTTTTGTTCTTCGCTATCTAATTCTAGAATTAGCGAAAAAGCAGGAACAAAAATATCTTTATTAATTTCATGCAATTTATTAAGAATATAGTATGATTTTTCTAATCCCTTTTTTCTTCCATACTTATTTAATATTAATCCTAACCATAGATACTCTGGTAGTCTATTCAAGTTCCACGATTGATTTTTTGCAAGATCACCCAACGCATTGTTCCAAGGAGTAATAAATTTACCTTTTTTAAAAATATGCTCAGACAACTTACTTTTCAACAATTACACATCCCTTCTAAATAAACAATAACTATGATTCCAAGCTTCACTTTATATACGAACTTCTCATCATAAACTTCTAATAATATACAAAATAATACAAATTAATTATATCATAATTTTACTTATTTTTCTTATAATAAAAACCAATTACAAATATATTTTTATTATACAATAAATCCTTATTTTAATAACATTTCAAACTAATCTCAACTCATAGAACTCTACATTTTACTTATCCACTCTCCCCTATAACCAACCCAAGGAGTGGACACAGCCAAGGATGGCTTGTACACTCCGTCCTTCTTTAAATCTATAGTTATTCCACCCCCTACAACATTTCCGCTAAATAGCGCTATTTAGCGAAGTGTTACATGACTGTAGTTACGGGTATCAAAAACTCATTTCGGGAAACTTTGTTTCACGAAGTGCATTTTAATCTATATTTAAATTAGAAATTGGCCCTATATTCGAAAGGGATACAAGAAAAAATCAGCCTTTCGTTAAAGGTCTTGGCGGGTGGGTGGTGGAGAGAGCTTTATCGAAAGGTGGAGCTTATACGATAAACTGGATTGAAGATTTTGTAACTGCAGCCGATCTTATGGGTAGGGAGGGGAACGTAAACTGTGATTCAAGAGGATATTATATAGAAAATTGCATAATTACATTTAGTTGGTTTTATATTAAAATAACGAATCTTTAACGTTTTTTAATATAAAACTTAAATAAATATTATGCAATTTTTACATAAGGAAAAGATGTCCTCTCGTCTTTTTATTTTTAAACTTATTTTTAATAAAAACTAAAATAAAATAAAAATAAAATCTTAATTCTAAGCTCTGCTGCACGCCACCGGGTACCTGAAAATGGACTTGTTAAAACCGTGAAGCTCTTATTTTCTAGAAGGCTGACCTTTAGACTTATAGAGAATTAGAGCTGCTAGGGAGGAACCTGTTCATTTTCGGGTGGTGGGGTTTCGTGCCAGTATAAGTTTGTCCTTTAGCCTTACGTATATTAAGAGTAACAAGACTATGATTTTACTTCTATTAATTATCATTAAATGATTTTGAACTCTATCTAGTTTACATATTAATATAAAATAAAATAGAAATACTAGATTAAAAACATTATTTTTTTACTCAGCTGGGGCAAGCTTTCTTTTATCTTTTCAAAGGAAAGCTTGCCCCAGCCCTTAATATATCTGTAAACTTAATTTGAAACAAGAAGGAAAATTGCATAATCTCATTCTGGCTAGTTTATTTTTAAAATAACGAATCTTCAACGTTTTTTGAAAATAAATCTAAATATTTATTATGCAATTTTCTCTATATTATGTAATTTTTTTAAGGGCTTGACCGAGCTTGCGAGGTGAAGGTCTTAAAAAAATGTCCTTGCTGCCGGCCAGGCCATAAGATCAAAGGAATGGACTTGCTTGTTGGATTGATACTGATGCTTTGATAAAAATAAGGAAGTAAGATAAGCATGTCCATTCCTACCTTATTACATTATCTAGCTTATACAATTACTATGACTTTTCATCTAACCCAACATTTTCAAATATAATAAATTAAGAATAATTAAAACAAATAATAACTTGGTTGTTAATGTTTAGATATTAACTTTCTATAACAGTAAAATCAAAATAGCATCCATATAGATTTCACCCTCTAATATAAAATTAATATTTTTAATTTAAAAATACATAAAAAGTAAATAAATTTGCACTTTTTATTACTATATGGTATATTATATACATATAATGATAATAATAAGTAATGAAATATAACGTAACTTTTAAGATTATATATAGGTTTTAAATAGGAGTGTGTTAAAATGTCAATACAAAAAATTAGAGTAGATGGTTTTAAGAATATATTAGATACCACTATATCTTTCGAAAAATTAGTAGCGCTTGTTGGGCTTAATAATTATGGCAAGTCTAATATTTTAGAAGCAATAGATTTTGCTGGGGATTTTATAAAGGCAACCCCAGAAAATAAAATGGAACTGATGTCTTACACAAAAGCTATTCCTTTAAATATCAAGACTGCAGAAAGAAATTTCAATTTTGAAATAGAGTTTTTATCTACTTTTAAAGATAAAGAAATATATATTAATTATGAAATAGAATTTGAATGGCCTAAAAATAATAAAGAAAATAATAAAGAAAATAACGAGCTTATAAACCCTCAAATAGTAAAAGAAGTATTAAAATTAAAAGAAAATACAAAAGGACAAAAATATAATTTACATATAAGTAGAGATAAAGATACGGCCTTCTATAAATCTTCTGAAACTGGTCGTTGTGATAAAGCTATAAATATAACTAGCGACAATTTAATAATTAATAAACTAAACAATTTTGATGATTTATATTATTTAGATATAATCAATAAATTAAATAATATAAAATTTGATGAAAATATTTTTTTAGACACAAATTCTTCATTTGAAACTTCTCCAATAAGATTTAAAAGACACTCTATAAGTGGCTTAAATAAAAGGACAGGAAGTAATATAGCTGAAATTATATATAATTTGAAAATTGACGATATAGACAGATATGATACTTTAGTGAATTCTTTTAAAGATTTATTTCCTGATATAGAAGATATAGAAGCAATGTCACGATCCTTTAAATTTAAGGATGAACCTAAATTTGAAGATGATGCACCATTTGTAATAATGGATACTGTTTATATGATAAGAGTAAAGGAATCATACACTAATCAGTATATGAATTTTGATAATTTATCTAGCGGTACCAAAAGAATTTTTTTACTTTTAACCTCCGCAATTCTAGCTGATAAAAACAATGTTGCTTTGATTGCTTTTGAAGAATTAGAAGATTGCATTCATCCAAAATTATTCCAACAGTTACTAATAATTTTAACTGAGATAATTGATAATTGTAAAATAATAATTACAAGTCATTCCCCATTTTTGATTCAGTATCTAGCTTTAAAAGATATTTATATTGGTATTCCTTCAAAATATGGAGTAGCCGAATTTAAAAAAATAAAAGCTACAAAAGAAAAAACCGTATATAGAAATGCTGAAAATCAAGGTAGTTCTACAGGAGAATATATCTTCGACTTGCTTGATAATGCTTATGATGACGATGATGATGAATCAAACTTACTTTCTTTTTTAGAATAGGAGTAATCATGGATAAAAAACAAGATACAAATAAAAATATAGTTTTAGTAATTTTTGTTGAAGGTCAAACAGATAAAGAATTTTACAAAAAGATGATAGCTTATATAAAATCCCAAAATCCTGATAAAGACTTAAAAGAATGTAAAATTAAAAACTTAAACAGTGTGACTCACTACAATAAAGCTCCAAGCATTTTTGAGAATGAAATAGCACCTAAATATAAAGGAGCTGAATTTAAAATTATATGTTCTTATGATTATGATGCATTTCAAAACCTATGTAGTATAAAGCCTCCTGTTAATTGGCCAAAATTAAAAAAACAATTAAATAGTAATAATAAAATAATAAATGTTTATGAAATAAAGGCTTATGACAGTATAGAAGATTGGTTTCTTAAAGATATGACTGGATTATGTAAGTATTTGGGTTCAACAAAAATTTATAAATTGAAAGATCTACAGGGAACTACTGGTGAAAAGAAAATGAAAGATTTATTTAAACGCAATTCTAAAATATATCAAAAGGGTTATAATACAAGAAATTTTATTGATTATTTGGATTTTGAAGTATTATATAATTCTTTAGAAAAAGAACTTGAACCATTAAAAAAATGTATGTTTATTTAAATATCAAAAACTCACTGTATCCATATATGGTGAGTTTTTATTATATTTTAAATACACAACCCAAACGTATATTATATATTGTGTATTTTATTAAAAGCAATAATTGTATGCGTAATATTACGTAATGTGTTTATTTTTTATAATATTTATAATAATAAGTTAATTTTTATTTCATTTTATTTTATTTACTCTTGACTTTATTCTTCTTCCGTAGTATTCTAATTATATAATGATAAACACGCAATAAATAATTACTTATTTTTTTATAATTTAATTTGTTTTAATGTAAATTCATAATTATAAGTACTATTATATTTCTTATTGTGTTTATTATTTAAAACAAAAACAAGATAGGTGAGACTATCTTGTTTTGAGGAAATACTGGTAAATTTCCTTCTTAATATTTAAAAAATCATAAATCAATTTTATCATTAATATTAAGAGTTTACAATACATTGCCAGGGAAGGAGATAAAAAAATGGGTAAAAATCAACATGTAGTTCCTCACAATGGCAACTGGGCTGTTCGCGGTGAAAACAATAAAAGAGTAACTTCTAATCATACAACTCAAGCTGCAGCTACAAATGCAGCTAAAGATATTGCTATAAACCAAAAGTCAGAAGTTATAATTCACAGACCTAACGGCCAAATAAGAGATAAAAACTCTTATGGAAATGACCCATTCCCACCAATAGGGTAACCAAAATCTAAACCCTATAATAACTAGGGTTTAGATAAAATTTATTATTAAAATAAAAAAGGAGATTGTATGACAATAACACTTAATATCGATGAAAATTTAATTTCTACAGAGGAAAAAGATAGATTAAAAATATTATTTGGAATACCTAACGATGAGGATAATTCTAAATTTGAAGAACAACTACAAAATATAACTAAAGCTGCTTTAGTTGAATATAAACAAATGCTACTTGGAATAGAGCTACCTACTAGAGCTGAAGAAATAAAACAATATAGATTATTACATCTTATAGAATATTATTTTCATGATAGAATACCTACAGAAACAGAGGTATCCTCTATGTTTCAATTAACAAATTCTCAAAGTAAATCTTTAATAAAGAATGTACTTTCTAAATTTCATTTTCAAATAGAAGAAATTCTTAAAAATACCATGAAATCTGTATTAAAAGGCTTCTCCTCTACCAACCCAAATAGAGAATATACTGGCATTATTCAGTCTGATAATATCCGTGACGAATTAAATCGCATAATATTAAGAGAAAACCCCAATTTAAAACTAATAACTTTAGTTAGAAATAGTGCTGCTAAATATGAAATAGCTGAAGATTCCTATGATTTATTGTCTAAGTATTTCGGCCTAAATGTAGATATTTTTCCTGAAAGAGTGGCCAGATGAGTAATTTAGATTTATTACTAAATAATTCAATGACTGCAATAAGTTTGTTATTAATTTTTGTAACAACTTTATTTAGTATTAAATATGAAAAAATTAAAGAATATACAGTTGAAGATATTAAAGTAGATAAACCAAAAGAAAAAAACCGACAAAAGGAAAAATTTAAAAAAGCTTTGATTTTTGAATGGTCGCCTGTTATTTTTCTTAATTTAATATGTGTATACTTATTGCTTCCATCAGTAATTGAAATTATCAAAAATTCACATTTTAGTTTTTTTAATTTTGATTTTATAAGAACTGCTTTTGTATTAATATGGATTATGCTTATTCTTTTCTCTATTTTTTCCATTAAAATTGCTATAATTTTAATTACTAAAATAAATGAATGCAAGCATTAATTTTTATAGGATCCTTCTGGGTCCTTTTTTCTATTTATATCTACTATTATATTAGATTCTAAAATCAAAACTTATATTTTTATAATTAATATTCATATCCTGTAATATAATAAACAAAGCCATAAACCAAATTCCTTTTGGTTTTCTAAATAACTTAATACAAGCCCTCCTTTATAAAAGGAAAGCTTGTATTGAGAATTATAATAAATTACATATATTGTTTATACCCTAGTCAATTTTCTTCAAACAACAAGGAACTTCTCCTTGCTCTAGTGCTTGTTCAAGAATCATATTGTATAATTTCTTTAGTTCCTCAGGACTTATAAGCCCTTCTGTTTCTTTTGGATAATCTTTAAAATAAACTTTTTTATTCATATGCTCCTGATGAACCACTCCCATTAAAATTAATAATTGACTGTAATTTGTTTTTAATACCATTTTCATCACCTCACTTAATAAATATGCGGTAATAAAAAAATACTCTTGGTAAATTAAAAAAAGTTTTATTAATTTTGTTAGTGATCTATTATTGTGACGCAATATAAGAATGTTACGAAGAAAAAACCTTTTTATCAAAGTATTTTCTTTTTATTAAAGTATATATTAAGACTATAATTGACCATATTACATTTCCATAAAAAGGTTGTTGCTTATATTGTTGAGACAAAGTAACACTTACTACCAAAAAGTATATAGTGTAAGTTATCATTAACCAATAGCCCCATTTTTCAAGTCTTAAATATCCATAAGCCATTATTAAAGAAATTATAGAAACCAATACTTTCATTATATCCTCTGGAATATTTGGTAATCCAAATCTAACTGCAATTCCAAATTGTTGTGTAGAATTTGTAAATAACGTTACTATTAATACAAAAGCACCAAATACATAAAAATATCCAATTAATGTTATCCCTAAAGGTCTTTTTTCACCCATATATACCCCCTATTATTAATACATAATTTCCTACTTTTCCGTCCTACCCCAAATAAAATTATCCATTACTTTTTTTTTAAACTTTTCCGGATTTTTTACTCTCACAGATAGAATATGGCCGCATTGTGTACAAATATCTAATATTATTGCGGAACAAGCCCACTTATTATTTACAGCGGTAATGCACAATTATCCGCCCTGTATACCTTATTCAATCTCTTCGTATCCATAAATTGGACATTTTTTGTTATTTTCCATAACATACCTCCATTAGTTTATAATACTTACTTTTCTTTAATAAAACTCTTATGATAATTATACTATTAAAAGCCTTTATTGGATATTAAAGAGATGTTTTCGTTCAAGTATATAATTTCTAAATTTCATCATCCCTATTCACTTCACTAATTTTGCATAAAAATTTTTACCCTCCCCCTTTTTTATTAAAATTACCTTAAATAATAAATTTTAAACTAGCATTACATATATGTATACATTACTATGTAAACATAGGTAAACACGTTTAAAATACTGTGTTTACATAAATTATATATGTATACATTTTTCTTTTAAATATTGAAATGTTAGAACCGAATTTTTAAGTTTATATAATATTGCATATATAAGTAAATAGCGCTAAAATATTCTTGTATTATGTTTAAATATAGAAAATAATCTAATTATTTATAATATACAAAAAGGGAGCTACTAACTAATGGCAAAAAAATTAATGAAACATAAAAAGATATTTATACCACTAATAGCTCTACTATTAGTGATTTTAGTTTTCCAAGTAAAAAGATTTACTAAAATTGGATCAGAAGAAATGGTTGCGATGATAGATAATGATCAATCCATATCACTAAATATAAAGAGCCTAAATTATGATGACGGAATTGATAAAAATCAACAAACTGATATGGATTGGGTGCAATTGGATCAGTTAAACACATTTAATAATGGATTTAGGCAAGGATTTGATGATGTATTTAACATTAATATTGTAACTGAGTCTGGAATAGATGGTAAATCTGGCTGCTTATATGTTGATGACACTGGTGATAGAAATGGCAATACTACCCTTTGTGATGCCTTTAGAAATAAAGTATTCGTCACTAAATATTGGAATGATAGTTCCGTTAAAGATAGTTTAATTAATTTGTCCTCTGAGGCTTATACTGATGTTTACGGAAATGAAACATATAAAATAGCTGGGACATTGAATGCCTATTATAATCTTATGGCAGCGGCAGATGATCTAAGTACATTTAGTCCAACACAATCCTTAAGTAGAGAAGAATTTTACGCTTTAATATTTAAAACTGAAAATGGTGTACGTGAAATCATACCAAGCAAAACATTTGAAAAAGCAATAGGTGGAGAAACAAATTTAAGTAAATATGCTCAAGAGGTAGAAAAATACGGCTTTCTAAGTATATCTAATAAGAGTTTAGATTCATCATCATACAAAAGCAACATATCCCGGGCAGAAGCGATTTATATGATAGTGAATGAGAATTTTCCAGATGAACTCGCTAAAATAAGTGGGAAAGAAAAAGCATTCAGTGATACAAAGAATTGTGGAGATTTAGCATTAAAGGCTGATTTTAAATATAAAGATAAGGATACTAAAGAGGTAATAGGAAAGGAAAGATGGCAGTCATACACACTAGCTTATATGCTGCAAAATCCGGATGATGGTATGCAAGAAGAATTATATAATGCGATGGTAGTAGCAAAGAATTTAAAGCTAATAAGTGGTGATGAATCAAGATGGGATGAGCCTATAAGCAAGGCAGAGTCAATAATGCTTATAGTAAATACACAATTAGCTAAAAATAAGTTATACGGGTATTTAAGTGAAGCAGAGTATGGAGAAATAAATGTAGATAAGTTTACTACGGGTATGGCTGATAAGGATAAAGCAGTAAATCTTTCTACATCACAAGGTCCAGCTGATCCAGATAAAGTATTGTCTTCTGGGTTAACATTGTATGAGGCTAAGATAATAATAGATGATGCAAGAGATGAAATGAAAAGAGCAGGTTGTACAGGTGATGAGTTAGAAGAAATGATGAAATACAGGGCAGAAGACCTTGGAACAACATTAGATGAGATAAGTAGAATGACAGAGAAGCAAGAAGTAGTAACGAAACCAACAAGTACAAGTACAAGTAACAATAGTGGAAGTAGTAGTCAGAGTGGAAATAGTAGTGGTACAACGAGTAATAATAGCAGTGGCGTAAGTAGTAGAATAGATAGTAATGGAATAGACCAAAGTGGAGTAGGTGGGGAATATGATAAGAATGGAGACGGAATTAATGATGCATGTCAGCAAGGAGCTACTGACTGGAATAGTGGCGATATAATAACAACAACAGGTGATGGTTCAGTAAGCTTATATTCTGCAGGAGAAGTACCAGAGGACGAAGAAGAAACACCTGAAGCTCCCAAAGAACCATAATCTTAATTTTAAATAAAAATTATCTATGAAAAAACCCCAGAACTTCATATAGTTGAATTCTGGGGTTTTTATACTTTTATTTTTACTCAAAAAAATACAATATCTATTCTACCCTACTGTACTCTCTCCTAATTACCTTTATGTGGACAAGCTAACGCCCTAAAGCTATTTAATCTTTATGATGTAGCTCTAAGTACTAATAAGGATTAAATGCTTTTAGAAAGGCGTATAATCAGTATTAGAGATTATGTTATCTAAAATGACTTGTCCATTGTTTTGGATTTTTTATAATGATCAAGAATTAGTTTATCTAGTTCCTGGCTTAATCTTAATACTTCTTTATGTTGCGTTCCTTTAATTTCAATTAATTTATTAAGTTTCTTTCGTAATTCTTCCATTTTATTTTCCTTATCGTTTGAGAGTTGAGAGTTTTGGTTGAAAGTTATAGACTTTTTTTAATATATATTTAAAAATTACATTATTAATATTTTGATTTTTTACCTTAAGCACCCATTTCTTCAACAAATGCTTTTACAATTTCAGGGTCAAACTGTGTACCTGAATTCTTTTTTATTTCATTTATTGCTATACCGTGGCTTAATGCTCCTCTATATGGTCTATCGCTAGTCATTGCATCATATGTATCCGCCACTGCTATTATTCTTGAAACATAGGGTATGTTATCTTCTTTTAATCCATGTGGATATCCATTGCCATCCCATCTTTCATGATGGTGCAATACATCTTTTGCAATCTTTGATAAATCTATATTAGTATTTAATGTTTCATAACCCCACACAGGATGTTTCTTTACTATTTCATATTCTTCATTAGTTAATTTACCTTTTTTATCTAATATATCATCTGATATAAGAATTTTTCCTATATCATGAACCAAGCCAGTCCAATAAATATTATCTATTTCTTCGTCAGTCATTTCTAATTTTTTAGCTATCTTAGAAGATATATGTGCAACATTTTCTGAATGTTGTTTTGTATATGGATTGTGCAAACCAAGTAATTTTATATCAGATAAAATCATACTTTTATATAAATTTTTTTTTATTAATTTATTGCTCATAAATATATCTCCTTTTGATATCTGGCTGCCATTTTACAGGTCCTATAGTTTTGCGTCACTACTTTTCAATAGTTTTGCCTTTTCAATAAGATTTTATTGATTAAACCTTTTAAACAAATATTTACAACAGATGATATTATATATCATTTAACAATGAAAGTAAACACATTTATACAATTTATTTCATAAGTTATTTTAATTTAAAAAATTTGTCACATTTTGTTATATAAATTAAATTAACAGTTTTTATTGATTTTATTGTTAATATATTCTAATTTTATCTCAAACAACAACACTATCTCCTTGTTGTTGTTTTAAATATCTTTATACAACAATAGTTTTAATATATTTATATTGTTTTAGGCATATCTCAAAGCATTGATACCACTAGATTTGAATACACGAAATATAACCTATTTACGGTGAAGTATAACCTATTTACGGTGAAAGATAACCTATTTACGGTGAAATCGCATTTTATGTATAACCTATTTACGGTGAAAGATAACTTATTTACGGTGAAGTATAACCTATTTACGGTGAAGTATAACTTTTTTAAATTAGAGTTATAATTATTCAAGTATAACTTATTTACGGTAATATTAAAATTTAAAGATAACTTATTTACGGTGGAAAAAAATTATTAAAAAAATAAATAATTTTAAGTATAACCTATTTACGGTATATATAAATAAGAAAATATTGGCATAAAATTAGGCTAATTTATGATAATTCTTATAATTATATTAAAAATAAGAGCTTTTTTTACTGAATGATTAAGGTATTTTTAATGAAGTATAACTTATTTACGGTTAATTTAATGTATTATAAAAAATAATATAACTGAATTACGGTATTTGTAATATATTGTTAAATATTATTTTTCTAAATCTATTGCTAACTTGTATCATATTAAGTTATATTAGTATGGGGTGATTAGTTTGGCAACAGATATAACGAATGTAGGTAATAATTGGGTGTACCAAGGAAATAAATTAATAGAGTCCTCATATTCTTTTACTGTTCTTGAGCAAAAATTAATAAGATTATTAGCATCCATGATTAAAAAAGATGATAAGGATTTTAAGGAATATCAATTCTATGCTAAGGATCTAAGCAAATTACTTAATATAGACCAAAAGAATGTTTATCGAGAAATTGATGCTATTACAGATAAACTTATGGGCAGATATATAAAGATAAAATCAAATAAGGATGAGAAATTTAAAAAAAGGCATCTTATTAAAACTGCGGATTTTGAAAATGGTATGTTAACCATGAAAATAGATGAAGAAATGAAGGATTTTTATATGGAGCTTAACTGGTATACTAAATATCAGCTTAAAAATATAATGCAATTTAAGAGTACATATTCTTTTAGACTATATGAATTGTTGAAACAATATGAAACAATTAAATCTAGGGAAATAATAATAGAAGATTTAAGGACTATGTTAGACATTGGCAAAACTCAATACCCCAAGTATGCCAATTTAAAGCAAAAGGTAATAAAAGTGGCTATAGGCGAAATAAATGAACATACAGATTTGTTTATTAATTATGAGGAAATAAAACAAAGTCGGAAGGTTATGTCAATTAAGTTTTTTATAAATAACAAATCAAATATTTTAGTATTAGATGAAGTGGCTGCAACAGATGAAGGAACCATGGATGCTGAAGATTTGGCAAAACAAGTTCAGAATATATTTAGAAATCATAAAATAACTAAAAAGGAAGCTGGAGATATACTTAAAGATGCTGATAATAATATAAATTTAGTTGAGAAATGCTATGAATATGCTTTAACAAAAAATGATATTAAAAACATAGTGGGTTATGTGAGAAAAATAGTAAGAGCTTTTAACGAGCCACAGAAAAGCAAAAAGGTTAGCAAGTTTACTAATTATGAGCAAAAGGAATATGATTTTGATGAATTAGAAAGACAGTTTGGATATTAATTAATAAAAATTAAAATAATAGATATAAAAAAGAGTTGTTTTAAGGTTAGAAAACAACTCTTTTTTGTTTTTTATATTTAATAAGACCTTAGGAAAATTGCATAATTACCTTCTGGCTAGTTTTCAATTAAAAATAACGAATTACTAGCGTTTTTTTAATTGAAAAACTAATAAGAAAATGCACAATAAACATTAATCAATTTTATAAAATAATGAGTTTCCAATATTTTTTATAAAATTATAATTCATATATTGTGCATTTTTTAAGAATTTAAGATTATGCAATTTTTAACCTTTGATTAGGGTTAGGATGATAAAATATATTAAATAAAAAATAATAGTAAAAAAAAATTAAAATATATTTGTATATTTTATCTTTTATTGTACATAATAATAATAAAGTGCCATCAAATAGTGGCAATTTTATAAAATAGATGTTATAATAATAGTACCAATAATTTATAAAATTTAAGAAGGTGGTACTATTTGCGATAGAAATTCAGATATTAAAAGTTTTCTAAAAGGTGTTAAAAGAAATATAAGTGGAAAACCCCTTGTTTTAGCAGGAAGAAAAAAGAATTTTGATTTTCTAACAGAATATGGATTAACTTTAGAGGATGCTAAGGAAATTATACTTAATTTAAGTCCAAGTAAATGTAGCAAAGGGCCTGAACTAGACAGAGATGGTTATCAAGGTAATATTTACGTTTTTATAAGTGAAGAAATTGAGGACATAAAGATTTACATAAAAATAAGATACAATCCTCCAAAGGAAGTAGTTTGTATATCATTTCATGAAAGTGAATTTAATTAAAAAAATAAAAATTAAAAAAATAGAAAATAATAGCTGTTATATTGTTAAATTATAAAATTGTTTTATGTGATTCTGTAATTTAACAATTGAATGGTTATTTAATATATAAAATAACAAATAAAAATTAAAATAAAATCTAAAAAAATTCAAAAAATCTGAAAAAGAAAGGACGATTTGTATGAATAAGTGTGTTTGTCCTAACTGTGATAAAGAAGTGACCTACCATTTAAGAGAGGATGTTATTGAAGAATATAAAGGCAAGAAAGTAAATGTAAATATTAAAATTGCCGTTTGTGATGAGTGTAACGAGGATATTTTTGTATCTAATATTGAAGAAGAGAATTTAAGAAAATTATATGATAAATATAGGTCTATGGCGGATATAATATCTCCAACCGATATAATTGCCTTTAGAGATAGATATAGTATTTCTCAAAGAGAGTTGGTATCTATTTTAAATTGGGGCAAGATGACTATAAATAGGTTTGAAAGAGGAGCTCTTCCAAGTAAAACTTATAGTGATACTTTAAAATTGATAATAAATAAAGAAGATGTGTTTATAGAAAAAATTGAAGAAGCTTATAGAAATGAAAGAATAAGTATTAAATTATATAATAAATTACAAAAATCCTTTGATAATTCAAAAACTAATTTAATAAAACAAATAGTAAATAATTCTCTAAATCATGAAGAAAGTATATATAATGGATATAGAAAATTTGATTTAGAGAGAGTTGAAAATTTGATAAGTTATATTGCGGACAACGTGGATTCTTTATATAAAACAAGTTTGAATAAATATTTGTGGTATATAGATTTTCAAAACTTTAAAGAAAATGTAAGATCGATAACTGGGTTAAGATATGTAAAACAACAATTTGGACCGGTAATTGAAGAAAAAGGATATGAAACTATTGTTAATTTATTGGATGATAAATTTTATAAAGATGAATTTGAACAAGGTTATATGTCCACTGTAACTAAAATTATAAGTAAAAAGAATTATGATATGTCTATCTTCTCTAAAGAAGAAATTAAGACTATTGATGGAGTAATAAATAAATTCAAAGATATGACTTGTAAATTAATATCAAATAATTCTCATAAGGAAGCTGGTTGGTTGAAAAATAATATTGATGATTTGATTTCTTATGATTATGCTGAAGATTTAAAAATTGAGTTTAATTAATAAAAATTAAAATAATAGATATAAAAAAGATGACCAGTTAACAAAACTGACCATCTTTTTTTAATGTGAAAGTATAAAAATTTAATACTTAAAGGGCTTATAAAACCTAAGATTAATAAGCTGATTTTGAATTAAAAATGGATGTTGCCAATTATCAACTCTCCACTCTCAATTCTCAAATCTCAACTAGTTAATTATTCAAAATCAAATTCAGTTACAAGAGTCTCAGAAACTTTGGCGTGATCTTTGCCTATCATATCACCATGAACAGTTGGGAAGATGTTCTTAGCTATAATAGTGTCCATCAAGCTTGTAATAGCAGCTTGATCTAAATCCGGTTTAACACGATTAACCATAAAGCTAGAGTTTGATCCTTCTTCATTTTTAAAATACATAGTTAAATTTTTGTCTGCCAATTAAATTACCTCCTTTTTAATTAATAAAATTTAAAATTACACTTCAGTAAGCTCATTTTTGTTGATTATCTCTACAGATAGCACAGGAAAAAGCAAAACACCATTTAAAGCTATAGCAAAATCATAAGCATCCTGGTCTGTGGTATCTATTTTAGTAGTTGAAAAAGATTGTGTTTTAAGTAAATCCTTCCCACTTTCATCTACTCCAACCTTGTATTCAACCTTTATAGTTTTGTTTAACATAGTAGAATTAACTGCCAATAAAATCCCCTCCTTAGTTTTCATATTTTAAAAAGGAAAATGCATATTCCATAAATAAATATATGCAGTTAGGAGTAATAATCATAGAAATCAATTAAAATTTTAATTAAATAATAAATTTTACATATATTTACAAAAATAAAACGGCTACAATTTTTATAAATTTGCTTATTTTTACATAGTTAATAATATTTAAACTAATTATAAATAATTTTGCAATTTTGGGTAAAAGTAGTTATAATATTATTTATAAATAATTGAAGGATGTGGTGTTGTGGCAAAAAAGACTAATGTAAAAAATAATGAAAAAGCTCTTAAATGCAAGGAAATTTTAACCGTAGATGAGACTGCAGAACTTTTACAATTAAGACGGGAAACTATTTTGCGTTACATAACGAAAGGTGAAATTGTGGCGACTAAAATAGGTAGACCTTGGAGAATAAGAAAGTCAGATTTAAATAATTTTTTAATAAGAAATGAAAATGTTAACCAGGAAATAAGAGGGTGAAGGTATTAAATATGATATTCAAAATTTATCAAATCTAGATATCCCCTATTTTTTTGATGATTATTTAATATATTTAAGAACTATTCAAGGAAGATCTGTAAATACTGTGGCGGGCTACAAAATTGATATTATTATGTTTTTTAGATTTTTAAAGCTGCATTTATACTTAGTCCCATCAGATTCAGATTTTGAAAAGATAGATATATCTGATATAGATATAAATACTTTGAAGAATATAAATTTAAACCATTTATATTCTTTTTTAGAATTTACAGAAAAGTATAGAAATAATGGTAATTTAACCAGGGCGCGTAAGGTTGCTGCATTAAAATCTTTTTTTAAATATATCTGTAGTAAGAAAAAGATTATAAAGGAAAATCCAGCTACTGATTTAGAAGTCCCCAAAAGAGGAAAGCGTAACCCTATTTATTTAAGTCTAGAGGAAAGCAAGCTTTTGCTTAATTCAATTTCTGGGAGAAATAAAGAAAGAGATTTTTGTATTATTACTTTGTTTTTGAATTGTGGTGTGAGATTATCTGAGCTTTGTGATATAAAAATAGAGAATATACGAGATGATCTTTTGATAATACGTGGAAAGGGAGATAAGGAAAGGACTATATATCTTAATGAATCTTCTTTGAGCGCTATAGAAGCTTATGAGAATGTGCGAAATAATAAAATTGGAATAATAGATAAAGAATATCTTTTTTTATCTGAAAGAAAGAAGAGAATTGATAAAAGGACTGTCCAAACTATAGTGAAGAAATGCATTGCTAAAGCGGGGCTAGATGATAAGAAATATACTACTCATAAATTAAGACATACTGCAGCTACTCTTTTATATAAATACGGAAATGTAGATATAAGAAGCCTTCAGGAGATTTTGGGGCATGAAAGTATATCAACTACCACTATATACACTCATGTAGATCAGGAGACTTTAAGAAAGGCGGTAAAGTCAAATCCATTAAATAACTAAAGTTGAATAACTAAAATTGAATAACTAAAAAAGATTTGAGATTTATGATAAATTATTTATATACGTCTTAAATCTTTTTATTTTAGAACGAAAATGATTGATTTTTTGAACTAACATGTATAATATATATTAATAAAGACAAAAATATAACTATTATTGTTTTAAAGGAGAGTGAAACACATGAAAAAACCATATACTCCATTTGAGCTGCCAAATAATGATTTGATAGATTTAAATAAACTATTTAATAAGGTAGTGGAAGCAAGTAAGGATATAGCTATATATAATGAAAAACTCAAAAACTCAAAAGTTAGACCTGAATTATTGCTGGATTTATTGTCTCTTAAAGAAGCTGTTGAGTCTACGAAAATAGAAGGCACTCAAGTTACTATGGATGAAATGCTAGAGCATAGGGCTGAAGAAAAAAAGCCTACTCAAGATATAAATGAAGTTTTGAATTATTATAAAGCTTTAGAAAAAGGAGAAAAACTTTTAAGAGATTTACCAATAAGTACGAGATTAATAAAAGAAATACATGGAATACTTATGAGTGGAAATGTCCGGGGAAAAGGAAGAATAATACCTGGTGAATTTAGAACAAGTCAAAATTTTATAGGACCTGTGGGAGTAACTATGGAAAATGCGTCTTATATACCACCAGAACCACAATCGGTTAATGGGTATATCTCTAATTTAGAAAAATTTATATATGAAGATAATGAAACCAATGATCTAATAAAAATAGCTATTATCCATGCTCAGTTTGAAACGATACATCCTTTTAGCGATGGTAATGGCAGGACTGGAAGAATATTAATTCCACTTTACTTATTTGAAAAAGGATTGATAAGCAAAGCAAACTTTTTTGTAAGCGAAAGTTTAGAAAAGGATAAATTTAAATATTATCAGGTATTAAATAATACTAGGGTTACTATTGCAGATAAAGAGTATGACGAAGAACAGTATAATAAAGACATGGAAATAGCAAAAGAAAGATATACTGAATGGATAGAATTCTTTTTAATGGCATGTATAGATCAAGCAGACAAAAATATTGACAAGATAAATAAAATAAATAATTTATATGAAGATGTTATGGGAAAAAGCAAATCATTAACTAGAAGTTCAAGTATTCAAGATGTCATAGACATAATGTTTCAATATCCAATTTTTACGAGCAATAAAATAAGAGAAAATTTATCTATTGCGCCAGCTACTTTAAATGGATATTTAAAAAAATTAGTGGATGCAAGGATAATTTATTCAGATGAAAAACCAAGAAATAGAAAGTATTTCTTTTATGATTTAATTAGTATTATAAGATAAACTAAAGAGCTGTTTTTGATACATCCCTTGTCAAGTAGACAAGGAAAATAATTAAATTGTAGGTTCTAATATAACCAGCATTCATTAGAGTGCTGGTTATATTTTCATATTGCTTGTTGTAATGCCCGTTGTTTCTTTTGTTCTATGTTCGTCCAAAACTTAATGTATCGATTAGCTTGTTTGATTGGATATATAGTTGGTTCTGAGGATTGCAGAGCTTCTTGTCTAACCTGTCCACAGGTTTTACCTTTATATCGTTTTTGTGGATATTCATTTATGTAATAATCAAGTGTTCCATATATAGCGTGGATCATTTCTTCTCTAGATTGAATATTCGGATAGAGAATAAATAACATATCCTTAAAAATTCCTTGGAATCCTTCACAAGGTCCGTTATCAATACATCGAGATACTCTAGACATGGATTGTGTCATTCCATACCCCTTAAGCTTTGTTTTAAATACTGTTCTTG
>JBGUER010000023.1:0-24364 GCA_041821285.1 Clostridiaceae bacterium | reverse complement strand
TTTTGTGATGCCATTCCAAGCTCATATTTATCTATATTTTCTGTAACTTCTTTAGTTAAATTATTCATTCTAGATAATATCCATTTATCTGCTAAAGAATAATCTTTGCAATCTTTATATTTATCCATTAAATCTTTATCAAAATTCATCATAACAAATCTTGAAGCATTCCATATTTTATTTGCAAAATTTCTTGCAGCTTCAACTTTTTCAGGATAATACCTAATATCACTTCCTGCTGCATTACCTGTAATTAGCATAAATCTTAGTGCATCTGCACCATATTCATCTATTACATCTAATGGGTCTACCCCATTTCCTAAAGACTTAGACATCTTCTTGCCATCAGCATCTCTAACTATACCGTGAATTAATACAGTACTAAATGGTACTTCTTCCATATTATGAAGCCCTGAGAATATCATTCTAGCTACCCAAAAGAATATAATATCATATCCAGTAACAAGAACATCTGTAGGATAGAAATATTCTAAATCTTCAGTTTTATCTGGCCATCCTAAAGTAGAAAAAGGCCAAAGGGCTGAACTAAACCAAGTATCCAAAACATCTTTATCTTGCTCTATATTATGACTTTTACATTTGCTGCATTCTGTAATATCATCTGCTGATACCATGATTTCTTTGCAATCTTTGCAATAATAAACAGGAATTCTATGTCCCCACCAAAGTTGTCTTGATATACACCAATCCTGAATATTTTCCATCCAATTGAAATATATTTTTTCAAATCTTTCAGGAACAAATTTAGTTTCACCACTTTTAACTGCATCTAAAGCTGGTTTTGCTAGTGATTCCATCTTTACATACCATTGAGTAGATATCATAGGTTCTACTACCTCAGAACACCTATCATGACACCCTACGTTATGAGAATAATCTCTTATCTTAACAAGATATCCCTGCTTCTTTAAATCATCTACAATTACTTTCCTTGCCTCATATCTATCTAAGCCTTTGTACTTTAATCCATTTTCATTCATTGTTCCATCTTCATTTAATACATTTATCTCTTCTAAATTATGTCTTTTACCAACTAAATAGTCATTTGGATCGTGAGCTGGAGTTATTTTAACAGCACCAGTTCCAAAATCTATATCTACATAATCATCTGAAATTATTGGAATTTCCTTATTAACTAAAGGAAGTATTAATTTCTTGCCTACTAAATGGGCATATCTTGGATCATTTGGATTAACTGCAACAGCTGTATCTCCAAGCATTGTTTCTGGTCTTGTAGTAGCTATCTCTAAAAACTCTTCGCTTCCTACTACAGGATATTTAACATGCCAAAAATGTCCTGCTTTTTCTTCATACTCTATTTCTGCATCTGATAATGCAGTTTTACATTTAGGACACCAATTTGTTATTCTATTTCCTTGATATATTAAACCTTCTTCATAAAGCTTAACAAACACTGTTTTTACAGCTTTATCAAGATTATCATCCATAGTAAATGCTTCTCTTGTAAAATCTGCAGAACATCCCATTTTTTTAAGCTGCCCTCTTATTCTTTCCCTATACTCATCTGTCCACTCCCAAACTTTTTCTAAGAACTTTTCTCTTCCTATTTCTTTCTTAACTATTCCTTTTTCTAAAAGAAAATTTTCAACTTTAACTTCTGTTGCTATACTTGCGTGGTCTTCACCTGGAAGCCATAGAGCTGAATATCCTTGCATTCTTTTATATCTTATTAAAAAATCCTGAAGGGAATTATCTAAAGCATGACCCAAATGAAGTTTTCCTGTTATATTTGGTGGTGGCATAACTATAGTATAAGGTTTTTTGTCCCTGTCCACAGTTGGGGTGAAATATTTTTTATCTTCCCATTTTTTATAAAGTTTATCCTCAAATTCCTTAGGATTATAAGTTTTTGCCATAGTAATTTCTTCCATTTTATCTTCCTCCTTATTTTTGCATAAAAAAAGCACCTCATCCAAAAGGACGACAGTGCGCGGTACCACCTTTATTCCTGCTATCACAGGCTCTTAAATTTTTAACGAACAAGAAATCCGTTTCTACTTACTATGACTTTCAGTAGAAAAGCTCCAAAGCTACCTTCAGGAATTTCCATATAAAGAACCTTTCAGCTTATAAGTTCTCTTCTCTAAATACTTAAAATCCCTACTCCTCTTTATCAACGCCTTTATAATTATTATATAGTTAATTTTATAGATGTCAATATGAAATTTTGTAATTAATCAATTTCTTCAATTATATTATTTACCCACTTTTTAGATATAACTCTTGGAATTCCAATAAATAATTTTATAACTTCTTCAAAATTTGCTAATAATATAACTATATAGATAGGAAATTTAAAATATAAGGCACTTAACATAACAATAGGAACTCCATATAACCATATGGTACCAAGTTCAGTAAACATAGCAAATTTAGTATCTCCACCACTTCTTAAAACACCTACTATAGTTATCATATTAAAAGTTTTAGCCCATAAAAATAAAGATATTATTTTTAATATATAAACAGAATTCTTTGCTACTTTATCACTTACATTAAAATAACTTATTATATTATTTGCTGAGAAAAACAATACAACTCCCAAAATAATGGATATAATAAATCCTACATAATAATATTTTTTCGAATATGCAATAGCATTTTCTTCTTTTCCTTTTCCTATTTCATGACCTAACATAACTGCGCAAGCATTACCAAGTCCCATAGAAAATACTAAAAACAAATTTTGAACTGAATTTCCTATTTGAACTGACGCTATAGCTTCAGTACTCATTCTCGCATAAGCCCTAGAATAAGCTGTCATACCGAGCGCCCAGAAAGATTCATTTATTATAACTGGAAAAGCTGTCTTGTATATTTTTAAAATAAATTCTAGTGAAACATCACATAAATCTTTCCATCTAGCTGCTATCGCTAGATCTAATTTATATACAATTGATAAAATCAATATAATTTCAACAATTCTTGATATTAAAGTAGCATAAGCTGCACCTTTTACACCCAGTTCTGGAAATCCAAATTCCCCAAATATTAGTATATAATTTAATATAGTATTACATGCTAATGCTATACCACTAACTACCATAGGAATTTTAGCTTGTCCTATACTTCTTGCTGAAAAACTATAAGCAAAACTTATTGAAGTCAAAATATAACTAAACCCTACTATAAAAATATAGTCAGCACCTAAATTTATTACCTTTAAATCTTTTGAAAATATGCCTAGTATTTCTTTTGGAAAAACCAAAACAAAAAATGTAAATATAATGGCTACAAATATTCCAGACATTAAACAAACACTTAATACTCTTCTTATATTTTTTATATCTTTTTTTCCATAAAATTGTGCTGTGAAAATAGAAGCACCACTAAATACTCCAAATAATATTAAGGTAAACAAGAAAAAAACTTGATTAGAAAGTCCAACAGCCGCTATGCTTTCATCCCCAAGTTTACCTATCATTAAGGTATCTACCATATTTAATGATGATGATATTAAGTTTTGAATCATTATTGGTATACCAATAACAAATAATTTTTTATAGAAGTTCTTATCTAAATTTATTTTTTTCATTTTATCCCCGTAATTTTATATTTTATATTTTCTAACTTAAAAATAAGAGGAATCCATTGGATTCCTCTTATAGATATTTACTAGTCTTCGATTGATGCGTAACCAAGCCACATCTGATCCATCTTTGTTTTTTCCCATCCTTTAACTGTATCCTTAACCATTAATATATCTGTATAATAGTATATAGGAACGCAAGGCATTTCTTCATATAATATTTTTTCTGCATCATAGAATTTATCCATTCTTTCTTGACCTGTTAATTTAGCAGCATCTTTTATGTCTTGATCAAAAGCATCGTTGCTCCATTTACCATAGTTTTGTGAAGAAGTAGATAACCAAATATCAAGCATTGTTAATGGATCAGCATAGTCTCCTACCCATCCACCTCTAGCTATTTCGAAGTTTTGAGTTTGTCTTTCATCTTGGAATACAGCCCATTCTGAATTAGATAGTTCTACATTTATTCCTAAATTTTCTTTCCACATGTTCTGAACAGCTTCAGCTATAGCTTTGTGTCCTTCTGATGTGTTATAAGATAGTGTTAATGTAGGGAAACCTTCTCCATTAGGATATCCAGCTTCAGCTAATAACGCTTTTGCGCCTTCTACATCTGCTTTTGTTGGTAAACCATAATCTCCTGCTACTGTTCTGAATTCATCACCATTAGCATCTGTTAAACCACTTGGAACAAAACCAGTAGCTGGTATCTGTCCACCCTTAGATACAGTTTCAACAATAGCTTCTTTGTCTAAAGCTAAATTTAATGCTTGACGAATTTTTACATCTTGTAATTCAGGAACATCATTTAAATTAAATGTGTAATAATATGTTCCTACCATAGGAATAACATAGAAAGTAGGATCCTCAGCTTGAAGTGTTGGTATATCAGATGTTGGTGCATCTTCTATTATATCAAGTTCATCTGATTGATATGCTGTTAAAGCAGTTGAAGCTTCAACTATCATAGATACATCAATTGTACCAATTTTAACTTTATCTGCATTCCAGTAGTTTTCATTTTTCTTAAGAACTATTTTATCTGAAGTTTTATACTCAGATAATACAAATGGTCCATTAGATACGGATTTTTCTGCATCTTTTGCCCATATTCCTTCAGCATCAACTACATCTTCTCTAACAGGCATATAAGTAAAGAATCCTGTTAAGCCTAAGAAATAATCTGTTGGAGCTTCTAAAGTAACTTCTAATGTCTTATCATCTATTGCTTTAACTCCTAATTCATTATAATCCATTTCTCCATCCATAATAGCAGTTGCATTTTTAATAGGTGCCATTATAAATGAGTACTCAGATGCTGTATCTGGATTTATTGCTCTTTTCCAAGCAAATTCAAAATCTCCAGCTTTAACAGCTTCTCCATCTGACCATTTAGCATCTCTTAATGTAAAAGTATATACAGTTTTATCTTCAGATACTTCATAACTCTCAGCCATAGCTTCCTCTAAAGTACCATCTACTTCTCTCATTAACCCTTCAAACATATTGTTGATAAGGTCGGCACCATCTGATGCTGAATTTAATTGTGGATCAATTGTTTTAGGATCTGCACCTAAATTGTACTTTAATGTAACATCTTCTACTTTGTCAGCTCCACATCCAACTAATAAAGTAGCCATTAATGCTATTGAAAGCACTAAACTAATTAATTTTTTCATTTATTTTCCCCCTTTTAATATGAAGAAACAATAATAAATATTATTTCTTTCTCTATATTCTTTAACATTATACATCATCTAGCGGATAATATCAAATACAATTTTTAAAAAATTGCAAGTCTTTTAATTTAATTATTCAATTTTTCTATTTTCCTACTTATTTAAATGGCAAGCAGCAAAATGATTATTCCCTAAATCTTTCATTACTGGTTCTTCTTTAGCACAAATATCCATAGCATATTTGCATCTAGTTCTAAACCTACAACCTGAAGGAGGATCTATCGGACTTGGAACGTCACCTTCTAAAATTATCCTTTTCTTTTTATCCTTTATATCAGGATCTGGTATAGGAATAGCTGTTAGTAATGCTTGAGTATATGGATGTGCTGGATTATCATATAGATCATCACTTTCTGCAATCTCTACTAATTTTCCGAGATACATAACACCAATTCTATCAGAAATATGCTTTACCATAGATAAATCATGTGCAATAAATAAATATGTTAATCCTAATTCAGTTTGAAGGTCCTCTAACATATTAACAACTTGTGCTTGTATTGAAACATCAAGAGCTGATATTGGTTCATCGCATATTATAAATTCTGGTTCAACAGCTAATGCCCGAGCAATTCCTATTCTTTGTCTTTGCCCACCACTAAATTCATGTGGATATCTACTAGCATGATCTTTACTTAATCCAACTCTTTCAAGCAGATTTGTTATCATTTTTTGTTTTTCTTTTCCCTTAGCTATATGATGAGTGTCTATTGCCTCGCCTATTATTTCTGAAACTGTCATTCTAGTATTTAGTGACGCATATGGATCCTGAAAAATCATTTGCATATTTTTTCTATAAGGTAACATTTCTTTTTCTTTTAAATTACTAATATCTTTACCTTTATAGATTATTTGCCCACCAGTAGGTTCATATAACTTTATTATGGTTCTACCTGTTGTAGACTTACCACAACCAGACTCACCAACTAAACCTAAAGTTTCACCTTTTCTTATTGTAAAACTTATATCATCTACCGCTTGAATATTTTGCTTTTTATTTCCGAAAAAACCTTTTGATTTCACAAAATATTTTTTTAGATTCTTTATTTCTATCAATACTTCATTTTCTGTTTTATCACTCATCTTCTCTAGCCTCCTTGACAACTGAATCCATTCCTGGTGAATCTTTATCTAGCAGCCAACAAGCAGATCTATGTCCTTCTCCTATCTGATAGTATTCTGGCCTACTTTCTCCACAAATATTCATAGCATATGGACATCTTTGTGCAAATGGGCAACCAGCTGGTGGTTTTAACAAATCAGGAGGAGATCCTTGAATTGGTACTAATCTTTGCTTCATTCCAGACTTCACTTTTGGAATTGACTTTATCAATCCCATAGTATATGGATGTTTAGGATTATTAAATATATCTGAAGCTGTACCTTCTTCCATTATCAATCCACCATACATTACTACAACTCTAGAACAAGTTTCTGCAACTACACCTAGATCATGGGTTATTAATAGTATAGAAGTTCCTAATTTATCTCTTAAATTATTCATTAAATCCAATATTTGTGCTTGAATTGTTACATCCAAAGCAGTAGTTGGTTCATCAGCTATCAATAAATCAGGTTGACAAGATAGTGCTATAGCTATCATGGCACGTTGTCTCATTCCACCACTAAATTCATGGGGATAGTTATTTATTCTTGTTTCAGGAGATGGTATCCCAACTAATTTAAGCATCTCTATAGCTTCTTTTTTAGCTTCTTTTTTGTTTAACCCTCTATGTTTTATTATAACTTCCATTATTTGGTCCCCAACCCTATATACCGGGTTTAAAGATGTCATAGGGTCTTGAAATATCATTGCTATTTCATTCCCTCTTATTGTCATTATTTCCTTATTTGAAAGTTTTACTATATCCTTATTTTTAAAAATAATCTCACCATCTATTATTTTACCAGGATGTTCAATAAGCCTCATTAAAGATTTGGCAGTTACACTTTTACCACTTCCAGACTCTCCAACTATACCAATTGTTTCCCCTTTATCAATATAAAAGCTTACTCCTCTAACGGCTTGAACCTCGCCTAGATGAGTAAAAAACGATGTTTTTACATTTTTAACTTCTAATAATTTTTCTGCCATATCATCTACCCCTCTTCTATTTACGTAATCGTGGGTCTAATGCATCCCTTAGACCATCACCTAGAAAATTAAAAGCCAACATAGTAACACATATAGCTAATGATGGAAATAATAGCTGATACGGATACACTCTAAGTGAACTCAACGCATCACTTGCTAATGTTCCCCAAGAAGCTCTAGGTGCCGATACTCCAAGCCCTATAAAGCTTAGGAATGACTCTGTAAATATTGCACCTGGTATCATCATTGTCATTGAAACTAATATAGGTCCCATGGCATTAGGAAGCAAATGTTTAAGTATTATTTTCATTTTGCTTACACCTAAGGTTCTAGCAGCTAAAACAAATTCTTGTTCTTTTAAAGAAAGAACCTGCCCTCTAACTAATCTTGCCATTCCAACCCAATATACTGAACCTATAGTAATAATGATTGTTTTAAGTCCCGGTCCTATTACTACCATTAAAAGTATGACATACAACAATAGAGGAATAGTATCTATAAGGTCTACTATACGCATCATTATATTATCTGTTCTTCCTCCTTCATAACCTGAAAGAGCTCCATATACAACACCAATTAATAAATTTACTAAAGTAGCAACAAATGCAACTAAAAGAGAAATTCTAGCTCCCCATAGTACTCTAGTATAAACATCCCTTCCTAGAGTGTCACTTCCAAAAATATAGGTTTTATTTCTAACTTTCTTTGTATCTGTTATTTCCTTTCCATCTACCAATAAACTAAACTTCTTTTCTCCGCCTTTTCTAGCTATAGAATAATCAATTTCAATATCCATACCATCATAACTATATGTATTAATTTTCTTAACCATATCTTTATTTTCTTCTGGTATTCTAGCTAGTAAATCACCTTTTTCAGATGTTTCTATTAGTCTATATTCTTTAGATACATAAAAACTCTTACCATCTGAAGTTTTAAATATTTCTAATGTAGGTGGTATATTTGCAAAATCCAATTCTTGCTTTGAATATGAATAACCTGAAAATATAGGACCTAAAACGGCAAATAAAACAATTACTATTATTACAACTAATCCTATCATAGATAGTACATTTTTTTTAAGTCTTCTCCAAGCATCTTGCCAGTAGGTCAAGCTTGGTCTTGCAATTTGTTCTAACATTTTTGATTCTTTAGGTAATCTGTCCCATTTATTATTTTTATCAAAATTTGCCAAAGCTGTCCCCCCCTAATTTTTTAATTTTATTCTTGGGTCGATTAAGCTATATACTATATCAACTACAAAAATCATAACTATAGAAAATGTGGCATAAAATACTGTCATACCAAGTATAACTGTATAGTCTCTATTTGACACACTATCAACAAAATATTTGCCCATTCCAGGAATTGCAAATATTCTCTCTACAACAAAAGATCCAGTTAATATAGCTGCTATCATAGGTCCTAAATAAGTTACAACAGGAATTAAAGCATTTTTAACTGCATGTTTAGATATTACTTTAAACTCGGATAATCCTTTTGCTCTAGCTGTCATTATATAATCTTGCCTCATTACCTCAAGCATACTTGACCTTGTAAGTCTTGCTACAAAAGCCAAAGAGAATCCTGCCAAAGATATAACTGGTCCTATATAACTTTTCCATGAATTTAAACCGTTTGAAGGTAACCATCCAAGCTTAGAACTAAATAAATATATAATCAAAGCACCCATAACAAAACTTGGAACAGTAACACCTATGGTCGCCAGTATTGTTACTAAATAATCCTGCCAACGATTTTGTTTTAATGCTGACACTATTCCAAATGGAATACCGAGCAAAATAACAACTATAACTGATACTCCGCCAATTCTTGCAGATATTGGGAATCCGTCTTTTATTAGATCATTAACCTGAATACCAACCTTTTGGAATGATGGTCCTAAATCGAAAGTTACCACTCCTTTTAGATAATCAGTATACTGTTTAAATAGTGGATCATCTAAATGATATTTCTCATTTAACGCATCTTCAACCTTCTGTGGCAATTTTCTCTCTCTCGTAAATGGCCCACCAGGAATAGCATGCATTAAAAAAAACGTTACTGTAATTACAAAAAATAGAGTTATTATCATTGAAATTAATCTTTTTACTACATAATTAAACATTTTTACCCCCTTGTTGATAATAGATAATACTTATCCATTATAAGTCATTATTATGCCTTAGTCAATATCGTAAGTATTGCATTAATAGTTAATTTTATACAATATTATAGTTGCTTATTATCCTTCCATTGATTTTGATTATTATTTTATTATAAGTATCAAATAAATTTATTTTACATAATATAAATTGAAGTTATATTTTGGAGGTTTTATTATCAAAAAAATATTGAGTTTTTCATTAAGCATTTTGATTATTTTTCTTTTTATTGGTTGTGGACATAAGAATAAAACTAATGATGATTTAGTTACTGTAAAATTAAATGAGGTTGTACGTTCTGTTTTTTATGCTCCTATGTATGTTGCTATTAATAATGGATACTTTGAAGATGAAGGAATAAACATTGAACTCTCAACAGGACAAGGTGCAGATAAAACTATGCAACAAGTTTTAAGTGGAAGTTCCGACATCGGTTTTTGTGGGCCAGAACAAATAATATATATATATAATCAGGGAAGAGAAGATTACCCTGTATTATTTGCTCAATTAACTGCAACAGATGGCTCATTCCTAGTTGGAAGACAAGAAGATGAAAATTTTGAATTCCAAGATTTAGAAGGAAAAACCATAATAGGTGGAAGACCCGGTGGTGTACCAGAAATGACACTTGAATACGTACTAAGAAAACATGGCTTAGACCCTAAAAACGATGTAGAATTAATAACTAATTTGGATTTCACAGCTACTTCTGGAGCTTTTAAAGCTGGAACAGGTGATTACGTAGCTCTGTTTGAACCTACAGCTAGCATTCTAGAACAAGATAAATCTGGTGTTGTTTTAGCTTCTATTGGTGAAAATGCTGGTACTATTCCATACACATGCTATTTCTCAACTAAATCCTATATATCTGAAAATCCAGAAATAATTGAAAAATTCACAAGAGCCATTTATAGAGGGCAACAATATGTTTTAACTCACAGTGAAGAAAATGTATCAACTATCATAAAAGATTTCTTCCCAGGAACCGAAGAAGATTTAATTACAAAAGTAGTTAAAAATTACAAAAATATAAACGCATACTCAAAAGATCCATATTTGCATGAAGATGACTTAACTAGATTAGAAGATATAATTCAAAGTTATGACAAGAGTCTTATTCCTACAAGACCTCCATACAATGAAATAGTAGATACTACATTTGCAGAAAAAATAATTGATGAGAAAAAATAAAGGCCATACGGCCTTTATTTATTCCATTTTTTAACTATTTTTAGTCTAAAGAAGTCTTCTCTATCTTTTTCATCTAATGTATCGGATATAGATTTAACTATCTCTTTAAATTTAGGTATTTGTATATTTTCAAGTGCATTGGCTCTTCTTTGTGTTTTTTTAACTTCAATAGCAAGTCTATAAACAGCATTTTCTATTTCTGCTAATTCATAAATTAAATACTTAACTTCATTAAATTTTTCATAAGCTATATCCATAGCAGAATTAGTTCTGAAAAAACTATATCTTGGCTCTATATTTTTTTTATCATAACTAATATGTGGAACTTCAACACCCATAACACTTTTAAATATGGCACTATAATCATTAGCTTCTGGTATTGTCATAGCAATATCTTCTACATGAGATATACCTAATGTTATATTTGCTTTTTGAAGAGAATCATAAGCTTCGTCAAATATTGTATTTATTCTATTTTGAAGTTCTTCAGCTGTAGACACATAACTCATCATTTCTCTTATTAAAACATTTCTTTTCTTATCTAGTAACTCAAATCCACTTTGAGAAAAACTTAATGAACTCTGAGCACTAATTAAATTGGCTTTAGTAGGAGCAATATTTTCCATTATTACTCACCTCTATAATATTTATCTAAGGTTTCTGGACTTACTCTATCAAGTTCTGATTTAGGAAGAATTGAAAGCATTTCCCATCCTAGATTTAGAGTTTCTTCTATATCTCTATCCTCATCAAATCTTTGTTTTAAAAATTTAGCTTCGAACTGTCTTCCAAATTCCATATATATCTTATCTTCTTCAGATAATTCTTCTTCTCCTATAACTTGTGCTAAAGCTAAAACGTCCTGAACCTTTGAATAAGCAGCAAATAACTGGTTTGACACTTCTGCATGATCCTCTCTTGTATATCCCTCACCTATTCCATCTTTCATAAGTCTTGATAATGATGCTAAAATATTAACTGGTGGATATATATCCTTTTGACTTAAATCTCTACTTAAAACTACCTGACCTTCAGTAATATATCCTGTTAAATCTGGGACTGGATGTGTTATGTCATCATTTGGCATAGATACTATAGGTATTTGAGTAATAGACCCTTTTCTTCCTTTCATCATACCTGCTCTTTCATATAAAGAAGCTAAATCAGAATATAAATATCCTGGGAACCCTTTTCTTGAAGGAACTTCTTCACGAAGGTTAGAAATCTCTCTTAATGCCTCGCAATAATTTGTCATATCTGTTATTATTACCAATATATGCATTCCTTCTTCAAAAGCTAAATACTCTGCAGCTGTAAGCGCCGCTCTTGGGGTAGTTATTCTTTCAACAACTGGATCATCAGCAAGGTTCATATACATTACAACTCTTTCTAAAACTCCAGCCTCTTCAAAACTTTTTATAAAAAAGTCTGCATCATCATGTTTTATTCCCATAGCTCCAAATACTACAGCAAATTTCTCATTTTTTGCTTCACTAAGTTTTGCTTGCCTAACTATTTGAGCTGCAAGCTCATTGTGGGGCATACCATTACCCGTAAATATAGGTAATTTTTGTCCTCTTATTAAAGTAGTTAAACAATCAATAGAAGATATTCCAGTTTGTATAAAATTTCTTGGATACTGCCTAGCTACTGGATTCATTGGTCTTCCATTTACATTATATCTTTTTCCTGAATATATTTCTCCACCGCCATCTATAGGCTCCCCTATTCCATTAAAGCTTCTTCCTAAAATATCTTTAGAAAGGCTAATTTCAAGAGGTTTACCTGTAAATGAAACTGCACTATTATGCGTAGACATTCCTGAAGTAGTTTCAAATACTTGAATTATAGCTTTATCTTTGTATATCTGAACAATTTTTCCCTTTTTGTGAACTGTATTATTAACTACTATATCCACAAGTTCGTCATAGGCGGCATCTTCCACGCCAGAAACTACAATCAAAGGTCCCTGTACTTTATCTAGTTCAAGATATTCTTTTTTCATATTAATTCCTCCTTGCAGTATATTTTAAAGAAAGACTATTAAAATATGAAGTTATTTTTTTCTCTATTTCATCTATACGCGATAAATCTTTATTTGGAACATTGTATTTCATCTTGTATAATTCTTCTAAAATATCTTTATTTTTTATCTGAGATATTGGCGCTCCTAATTTTACTACAACTAAAGCTTCATCATAAAATAATTCTATAACTTTTAACATTTTATATTGTTTTTCAATTGGAACATAAGTATCTTCTGCATGATAAGCATTTTGCTGCAAGAAACCAATTTTCAAAACTTTTGCCACTTCTAAAACTAGCCTTTGATCATCTGGCAAAACATCTTCTCCAACAAGTTTAACTATTTCTAAAAGTTTATTTTCTTCAAATAATAATTTAAGCATTTTTGCCCTTAAATCCATCATATCAGAAGCTACATTATCTTCATACCAATCTTTAAGCATAGGTAGATATCCACTATAACTAGATAACCAATTTATAGCAGGATAATGTCTTGCATATGCTAATTTTTTATCAAGACTTAAAAATGCAGAAACAAATCTTTTTGTATTTTGAGTAACTGGTTCTGAAAAATCTCCACCAGCTGGTGATACTGCGCCGATAACTGTAATAGAACCTTCAGTTCCATTTAAATTTTCAAAATATCCAGCTCTTTCATAAAATTCAGCAAGTCTAGAAGATAAATAAGCAGGGTATCCTTCTTCAGCTGGCATTTCTTCAAGTCTTCCTGATATTTCTCTTAAAGCTTCTGCCCATCTTGATGTGGAATCCGCCATGATAGCTACATGGTACCCCATATCTCTAAAATATTCAGCTAAAGTTATTCCTGTATATATAGATGCTTCTCTTGCTGCAACCGGCATATTAGATGTATTTGCAATAAGAACAGTTCTATTCATAAGTGGCTGCTTAGTTTCAGGGTCTATAAGTTTTGGAAAATCTTCTAGAACCTCTGTCATTTCATTTCCTCTTTCACCACAACCTATATATATTATTATATCTGCATCAGACCATTTAGCTAATTGATGTTGAGTCATAGTTTTACCTGTTCCAAACCCTCCTGGAATAGCAACTGTTCCTCCCTTAGCCAATGGGAAAAATGAATCTAAAATTCTTTGACCTGTTACTAGGGGTATGCTTATTCTTTTTCTAGTTTTTGCAGGTCTTGGAACTCTAACTGGCCACATTTGATATAGTGGCAATGAAATTATTTCACCATTTTGATCAAGCTTTACAACAATCTCTTCTATATTATAAGAACCATTTTCTTTTACTTCGATAACTTTTCCAAAAACATCTGGTGGTATCATTATTTTATGTTCTATTAATGTTGTTTCTTGAACTTTAGCATAACAATCTCCAGCTTTTAGTTCGTCACCAATTTTACAATTAATGGATACTTCCCATATCTTTTCTTCATCTAAGTTTATTAAACCTATTCCTTCTTTAATAAATCCGAATTCCATTTCATTTATTTTTACTAGAGGCCTTTCTATTCCATCAAAAATATTTCCTATTATTCCAGGTCCTAATCTCAATGATAGTGCTCTTCCAGTAGATCCTATTTCTTCTCCAACCATTAAGCCTGAAGTTTCCTCATAAACTTGAATAGTTGCTATATCACCTTCAAGTATTATTATTTCACCTAAAAGTTTTTTGTTTCCTACCGCAACCATTTCTCGCATTTTAAATTCAGACATTCCTTCAGCTTTTACAACAGGACCATTTATTCCAATAATTCTTCCATTATTCATTTTTTATACCTCCTGTTCCATAAGCTGAGTTAATAATAAACCAGCATATTCTTCTACATCTTTTACCTTTTGAACTAACGTATTATTAATTCTATATTTTCCATTTTTATCTTCTATTATTAATCCGCCTAAAATATCATAGGAAACCATCTTTATTTCCATTTCCATTCCGGTTTTAGAAGAAATAACATTTTGAATCTCATCCTTGTATCTTTTAATATCTTTTTCACTTAAATAAACTATGCATTCTTTATCCCCTATTAAATCTAATGCTTTATTTATTTCTTCAAACAAATAAACTTTATAATCATTTTCTTCAACAAATTTTTCAATTCTATTTCTAACTTCCTTCATAGTTTCTTTAAAAAATTCATCTTTTATTAGAAATTTCTTTTGATTAAGATTCATAGTTTCTTTAGCTACTATTTCTACGCCCTTATTCTCAGCCTTTTTTTTCATGTCATTTATATATTCTATTTTTCTTAATTCTAATTTTTCTAATTCTTCTTTTATTTGTTTTTCTTTTTCTTTTTCAAATTCTTCTATTTCTATTTGCTTTTCTTCCTGGATTTTTTCAAATACCATTTTATTAAATAATTTTAATTTATCATCCACATTAGTCATAATCTCACCTCAGATCTTTAAACCTATAGAATCTTTTACATATTTTAATATAGAATCATTTCCTCTTATGGTACCATGTCTATCTGGTATCTCAACAAGAAGTGGAAACTTTTTAGATAATTTTATTTTACTTACTTTTTCAGGTATTAAATCTGATATTTTTTCGGTTAAAATAATAATACCTATTTCCCTATCCTCTAAAACTTTATCAAATAAATCTAGTGCTTCCTCTTTTGTATGAACTACTTCACCTTTTATACCAGATATTTTTAAACCAACAAAGGTATCTACATTATCAACTATAAAATAAGTCTTCATATTTTATAACCTTATAGTCTTCCTAAAATCATTATAGAAATAATCATTCCATATATAGCAATACCTTCTGCAAGACCTACATATATTAATGTTTTTCCTAATATTTTAGGGTTTTCTGAAACTGCACCTAAAGCAGAAGATCCAACAGCTCCAACTGCGTATCCAGCTCCTATAGTTGCAAGACCTGTTGAAATAGCTGCTGCTAAATATCCAAGACCTGCAGCACTTGATGCACCAGTTGTTGTAGCCGCATTTACTATATTAGGTATCATCATAATAATAGCAAATGTCATAGCAGGTACAAAGCTAGCTAAATTTATTTTAAAAGCCTTTCTTAATTTTTTTTCACCATTTACGTCTTCCTTTGCTTTAACAACAAGACCATAAGATATAGTAGCAATAACAACAACTAAAGTAATAATTAATAAATATAACATATTAAATTCCTCCTAGATTTTAATTAGTTTTTTTGATTAATAGCTTTTTTAAATTTATTATTTACGAATTCATTTTCTAAAAAATAATTTTTATTAATTGTTATGGGTTCAAAACTACTTCCCGAACCATCGTAATATTTACTAAATAATTCATAATATTCTAATCTCAAACCTTGAATAAATACTATAAGTCCTTCAAGTCCTAAAATGATAATATTACCAATAATATACACTATAGTACTTCCAATATTTCCACGCATCATTTCTGCAATTGTTGTAAATGCTATAAATAAACCTACGTGGTTTATAGCAAATGCTCCAACTCTTATAAATGATAAAGTATTTGAAAATAAACTAAGTGTTGTTTCAAGTACTCCAAAAACACTTTCAACATAATAATCTGATTTTTCACCTTTTTCTAAAGGTTTCTTATGCAAAATAAAATTAGTTAATGGCTTTTTCATAATCATTAATATTGCTAAAACTATAAACACTAAAATAAATACGTAACTTTCAAATATTTTATAATCAAGTGCCACTGAAACTAAAAGTAATAACATGAATATATAAAATACCAAACCAGTTAATCCATTATTTCCAAATAAACCTTCTTCTACATTTTTAGTTTTAATATTATTTATAAGTCCTAAAATAAATCCTGATATTATCAATATGCATCCAAATACAATAGCTGCTATTAAAACATCATTTATGTCTTCCATAGGCCTTACTATAAGTGCTGGTATAACCTCGAATCCAAATACACTTCCATAAAACAGTCCAAATATACTAGATGAAATACCAAGCCTTGCTAAAAGTCCTCCAAGATTTGTTCTTTTCATTTTATGTTCTAAAAACAATCCTGCAAAAAATATAACTAAACCTTGACCTAAATCTCCAAACATAGCACCAAATAATATCATATACGTTATAGCCAAAAATGTAGTTGGGTCTATCTCATTATAGGACGGTATTCCATACATATTAACCATAGATTCAAAAGGTTTAACTAAAATATTATTTTTTAATTTTGTAGGTACAATAATATCACCACTAACTTCTTTAGATGATTTATTGTCAACAATAAATTTGTTTTCTAATTTATTGATTTTTTTAATAAACTTATCATAAAATGACTCTGGTACCCAACCACTTAAAAAGAAAAAATCTTTAGTACAACCAGTATTAGCTTTTACTTGTTCTGCTTTAATTTCAAGTTCTAAACTTTTAGATAAAATATTTATTAATTCGTAATATTGTTTTGATAATAACTCTACTTCTTTATTTTCTTCATATATATCTTCATCTAATTCCTTATTTCTATTAATTAAGTTTTCCATTATCTGCAAAGGTTTGCCTTCAAAGTTTTCAGGAACTGTTATTATTTTGCAGTTAAGAGATTTAAAAACTCTTTCTGCCTCTATTTTTAAAACAAATGGAGTAAATGCAATAAAAACTTCATGGTGCTCACTTTCACTTATTTTAATAATAATAGAAGGAATATTATCGTAATTATCTCTTAATTTCAGCATATTTATTTTAGAAACTCTATACACTGTAAAAACAAAATTTTTCAATGTAGACATATGAGAAATTGGAATATCTAATTTTTTTAAAAATTCAAGATGACTAATAACTTCTTCATTATCTTCTTTTTCTTTATTTTGAAATTTTATATTTTCATAAAACTTATTGAATTTTTCATACAAATTATTAATTTTAATTTCAATTTCGCTGTAATCCCAAATTAAATTATCTTCACTGATAGCACTGTTAAATTTTACAGTGTTTAATTCTAGTATTCTAGACATTTTTGAAGATACATCAGTATACTCCTTTTGCTTTAAATATGGAGTAATATAAGACGATTCTTCCAAAGCTTGTTTGTTTTCCTCATTTGTTTGTATTGAAAAATTTGAAGTATCTAATTGAATTTTAGCATCCACCATATGCATCGAATCTGACAATACAATATTTTTAGCTAAAATATCAAGATCATCCAAATGTCCTAATATATTAACCATCTTCATTTTTTCAATTGACACAAAATCACCTCCCAATCATAGGGCTTCTGTAATATATCTAATAGTATCCTCACTTTGATATTTATATCTTTTATTCTCAACTATAGATATTATATCTTTTATTTCAATATAGATAAGTTGAATATACGATAAAGTCCCTGATATATTTAACTTGCTTGAAGAATTAAAACTCACAAGAAGTTTTTTTATATATGAATTCATTTCCTTTTCTATTAAATATTCCTTATCCTTTGAGTTTAAAAATACATCTTTATATACTGATTTTTGCAATATTTCATAAAATTCATTTAAATTTTTAGAATAACAAAGTTCTTTGATTTTTTCTCTTTTGAATTTGTAATAATCATAGATAGTATAATTAAACAATTCTTCTGAATTCAATTTATAATATTTTTTTCCTCTATATATCCATTGAATATTAAGTAGGTCTCTTAACGCACCGTATATTTCTTCAAATATCTTTTTATTTTCTTTATCTAAACACTTACTGAATTTTCTCATAGAACTAAAATATTCAAAGTCTAAAGCTATTTCTATTCCAAATAAATTATCCTGGTTCATATTTGAAATATGTCTTGCTATATGTTTGAATTTTTTAATGTTTTTTAGTTTTTCAGAAAGGACTTCTAGATTAGTTTCGTTAATCAGACTATCATAATCAATATCACATAAGGGACTACCATAAGTTATAAGTTGCTTTGTTATTTCTCCTTCTTTTTGAATATACTTAGCTCTTAAAATAACCTTTAAATCTTCAATTTCGTACTCAAAAAAAAGTAAATTTAATAATTTTTTATAATTTCCATTTAAAAAATGACTAATCTTATAAAAAATTTTAATATAATACCTTTTTAATATTATTTCTAAATCTCCCCTATGAATATCTGATAAATTCATATTTTCAAAAGCTTCGCCATATGAAGTATTTTCTTTCAAATACTTTAGTGCTTCGAAATAATCTTTTGAATTAAGGAGTTCTTCGTACTGCTTTTTATCAAGCATCTTTCCTTCTAATGCTTTTATTTTAGCGTTTACTGCAGCAAAATTTATAACATTGTTCATACCATCCCTCCTATTCTTTTTCAAGGAGTTTTTCGAAAACTTTTTCTACTAAATTCACCTTTGAATTTTCAAATAAAACTTTTAAAGCTTTTAGCTCTTCTTCGTTTTCAATTTTTACCTTTTCTACCTGTTTATCTGCCTTTTCTAAATATTCTTCATTTAATTCTTTTCGGCTTTGCTCTATTTCTAATTTAAATTTATCTTCCATCCCACGAAGCTCAGCTTTAAGTGATTGTTTTTTTTTATCCAACTCATCGTCAAGATTTTTTTTATAAGCTTCTGCATTTTTGTCTAAAGAAATAATATTCTTTACTGTGTACTCCATATATCATCCCCCCTTTTCCGGTACAATATTTATTCTATTCCTTTTTATTATTATTACAAATGGTGAATTCTAAAGTAATATAAAGTATTTATACGATAATTTTATATAATTAATCAATTTCAACCTATTTTGAACCCTAAAGGAATAATTCGTACTCTAAATGTTTACATGAAAAATTAACATATAATAATCTTATTTCATATATTAAATTAAGACATTAAAGGAGATATATGTATGAATAAACTTGAAATAAAAAATATTTATATGAATTATCATTCCCCAAAAGGAGAAACTTTAGCATTAAATAATATAAGTTTTAATGTATCCCAAGGTGAATTTATTAGTATAGTAGGTCCTTCTGGTTGTGGAAAATCAACTTTATTAAATATTATTGCTTGTCTTATTAAACCATCAACTGGAAATATTATTTTAGATGGAAAAGAAATAACTAAAATTTCTGATAAATTAGGATATATGTTTCAAAATGACGAACTTTTTAATTGGCTTTCTGTATTTGATAATATTTCCCTTGGATTAAGGATTCAAAAGAAGTTAAATAAGAATAGCAAAATTTATATAAATAATCTAATAAAAAACTATGGTCTTTCCGAATTTAAAGAACATCATCCAAAAGAATTATCTGGGGGTATGCGTCAAAGGGTTGCACTTCTTAGAACTTTAGCTTTAGACCCTGATATTTTACTTCTTGATGAACCATTTTCTGCTTTAGATTATCAAACTAGACTTCAAGTTAGCAATGATGTTTTGAATATAATAAAAAAGGAACATAAAACATCTATTATGGTAACTCACGATATATCTGAAGCAATATCTATGTCTGATAGAATTATTGTTTTATCAAAAAGACCTGCTAAAATAAAAGATATTATAAAAATCGATTTTATAAATAACACGCTAAACCCTATTGAAAGAAGAGAAGAAAATGAATTTAGAACTTATTTTAATACAATATGGAAGGAGCTAGACCGATGAATGAAAGTAAAGAACAATTAAAATATTTAAAAAAAATAAAAAACAAGAAAAGACTTATTGGTATTACAAGATTATTAATCCTAATTATTTTCTTTTCATTATGGGAACTAGCTGGCGACCTTAAATGGATAGACCCATTTTTAACATCTACTCCTTCTCGAATGTTAAAAAGTTTAATTAAACTATACTTAGAAGGAAATCTTATTCGCCATATTTTTATAACATGTTATGAAACTATTATTGGTTTTACTATAGGAACAATCTTAGGAACATTTATTGCTATTCTTCTATGGTGGTCTGATTTTTTAAATAAAGTATTAGATCCATATCTTGTGGTTCTAAATGCTCTTCCTAAAGTTGCACTTGCGCCTATTATTATATTTTGGGTAGGAAATGGAATGGAAGCCATTATATTTATTGCACTTTTAATATCTATAGTAGTTACTATCATTGGTGTTTTAAGTGGTTTTAAAGATGTAGATGAAAATAAAATTAAACTTCTTAAAACTCTTGGAGCTAATAAACTTCAAATACTTATTCATTTGATAATACCAGCATCTTTAGGTACATTAGTTTCCGCTCTTAAAATAAACGTTGGTCTTTCCTGGGTTGGAGTTATTATGGGAGAATTTCTAGTTGCTAAAGATGGTCTTGGTTTTTTAATCATATACGGTGGGCAAGTTTCTCAACTTGATATGGTAATGATGAGCATAATAATATTATCTATTATGGCTTATTTAATGTACAAATTTGTTGAGATTTTTGAGAAAAAACTTAGCAATGATTAATTTTAAACAATAAAGTCAATAATTTAAAGGAATATTTTTCTATTTATTTAATATATTTTTAATAAAAAGTAAAGGAGTCCTTATTATGAAATTTTTCGAAAAAGCAAATGAATTATATAAAAATCAGAACTTTAAAGACGCTATAGACTTTTATAAGAAATCTTATTTATTTGAAGATAATAAGAGCTCTTCTTTATATAATCAAGGTGTTTGTCATATTAAACTTAAAGAATATGAAGATGCTATTCCTTGCTTGAAAAAAGCAATAGAACTAAAAAAAGAAAGCAAGTATTATTTTAATTTAGGATATGCCTATGCTATGCTTAATACAAAAGATAAAGCACTTATCTATTTTAATCTTGCTTGGAGCTATGATAATAATGATAAAGATTGTGAAAGAGCCATAAATATTATATTAAAAACTTATAAAACTGGTTAAAATTTTACCATTCTCCAGCTATTTCACCATCCTTATGGTCTAATAAAAATCTATTAGAGTCAAAATAATTTCCTCCACTATAAAATGTTGTATCTACATTTATCCACTTATTTTGGTTTTCCAAATAAACTTCATTCCAGGCATGACCTACCCAACTAACTCCATTAAATCCTTGTCCTGTAATAAGTCTAACCTTAATATCATTTGCTCTACACATGGATACAAAAAGGCAAGAGTAATCAAAACATATACCTGCTTTCTGATTAAAACATGGTATAGCACCAGAACTAGCACTGAAATCATTAGCTAATATTTTATTTGCTTTTTCATTATCATACTCAATATTTGTTCCTATCCACTGATATATTCGTTTTGCTCGATTTTCATCATTTATTTCATTTTTTGTAATAATTTCTGATATGTCATCTATTTCTTCATTAGATCTAACTCCTTCTTCTAAAGTAATTCCATTATAATATACAAGAGTGTTTTCATTATTAGTTTGTTTTTTCACTTCTACTTTAAAAGAATTATCTATTATGTTAGGAAGATTTTTAGCAATTTTTGAATTTGTTATTGGGATAATAGCTTGCTCACATATATATTTATAGGGGATAGACTGCTCCAAATACAAATTTATATTTGAAGAATAGTTAAGTATAGATATAATATTAAGTAGTATAGATACTATTAAAATATAAATTATAGATTTTGGAATTTGAAATAGCATCCCATATATTCTTTTTGTAAAATTATTTTTATTATCTAAATATTTTTCTATTTTACTTAAAAAAGGCAATAAAGTTAATTTGTTTATTTGTCTTATTATAAAAAATACAATTAAATATAAAATAAAAATAATAAAAGGTATAATTAATAAATATACCAGCAATGGCTGTTTTTCAATATAGAGTCTTATAGTTTCAGGTATATATTTAAATAACTTTATATATATATCCTTATCCTGCTGAAAAAAAATCTTTTTTCCATAATAAAATCCCATTATTACAGAAATAATAAAACTCACATTACTTTCTATACTTGTTGCTTCTTTTTCAATTTTATTAGACGAAAATTTCAATAAAAACCCCTTTATTAGTGGATATATAAATATAATAATAAGTAAATAAGTAACTGGATTTTTACTCATAAAATTCACCTTCATCTAATATTTTATTTAAAACTTTTTTTATAGTTTCATATTTGTACCCTTTTCTAAAAAGAAAATCCCCTATTTTTTTTCGTGCAATAAAGTCTTCACTATTTTTCAATGTTTTATATTTTTTTTCCCCTAGCTTATATGCAGATTTTTCTTCAAAGTCTTCATCTATTTCTCCAAAGGCTTTATCTATTAAACTTTTATCTATTCCCTTTTTTGAAAGATTATAATATATTGCCTTTTTACTCTTAGAAATTTTATAATCATTAATATACATATTTACATATTTATTGTCATCTATAAATTTATATTCCTCCAAAAACGATATTACATACGAAATTGTATTTTCATCATATTCTTTTAGCACTAATTTCCTTGTAACATCATTTTTTGTTTTAAAACTTCTCTCAACTATTCTAAGACCATATTCCTTTGCTTTTGAAATATTGTCTTCATAAGCAATCTTACTAAGTTTATCTGTATCTACTATTTGTCCAGAAACTAAAGAATACTTAATTGCTAAAAGTTTGCTACAAGCAAATACAAACTCATAATTTATATATATATTTACTCTTTCTTTATTCTTTTTTTGTTCTTCTATACTTGTTATTTTATTCATAACTCTACCTAATCTCTTGGAATTATTATATGAACTGAAGGATTGTTAAGCACTTTATTTGCAACTTTATAAATACTCTCTTTATCTATTGTAGATAAACTCTTTAAATCTTCTACAAATCCTGTTATACTTTCGCCTTCAATTCTCTGTTCTAAAATATAATTTGAAAGTTCTACAGTATCTTCTATAGTTAATGTAATAGCAGTTTTTAATACTTTTTTCATTAATTCTATATTCTCATCTTTAAATGCTATTTCTTTATTTTTAATTTCAAATATTGAATTTTCTATTATATTTCTCGCTTGTTCTACATCATCTTTATGTACAGCTGTATATATATATATTGTCTTTATATCCGATGTGCTATCCATATGAGTACTTACATCATAAGCTAGTCCTTTTTCCTCTCTAAGTCTTCTGAATAAAATAGAATTTGAGCTATCTCCTAATTTATGGTTTAATATTTTCAAAGCTAATTCTTCCTCTTTTGATAAATTATAAAAAGTATATAAATAAATAAGACTAGAATCTAAAATATCATTTTTTTTCATTATTTTTTCTATGTTTTTATTATCTTCATTTATAAACTTACTTTCTATATTATTGCCAACTTTCCAATTATTAAAATACTTTTTTATTATTTCTACTACTTTTTCATGTTCATAACAAGAAACAATAGATATTATTGTATTATTAGGTACATAATACTTTTTATAAAAATCTAATAAAACATCTGAATTTAACTTCTCTATACACTCTTCTGTCCCTAAAGTATCGTGTTTTAATCCACTTTTATTAAATGCTATAGAATTCACCATATTAAAACTTAAATCTTCCAAATCATCTTTAGATGATCTTATTTCTGATAAAACCACACCTTTTTCTCTCTTTATCTCATTTTTTTCAAATTGTGATTCTCTAAGTATATCTCCTAATAATTCAACAGCTTTTTCTATTTCTTCTTTTAAAATAGTTATACTAAATACAGTAGATTTATAATCTGTATAAGCAT
>JBGUER010000022.1:0-24596 GCA_041821285.1 Clostridiaceae bacterium | reverse complement strand
TTGCATTTTCCAATATCCAATCCCTTTCGGAACTTGGTTTCATCTATTGTGTCAAATAATTGAATATTGCATGATATCTGGTTTTTGTTGCTCCTATTTTTTAGTTCTTCATTTATTTCATTAGATTTAGTTGCAGTAGAAAGTTTACTGAATTCAAAAATCCACGGATGTAGCCTTATCAGTTTGATTTGAAGAAGATACGATTGCCGTAACCTATCAAAAATATCTTGTTTGGATAAATCCATTTTTAAATAGTATTCTTTATCAAGTAAGTCGGAAAAATAGTCATATACACACAAAAAAAGTTCATGTTTATTGCCCACATAATGAAATAATAAAGGTTTAGAGATTTCAGCCTCTTTTGCAATTATGTTTGTGGATGCTTTGTCGAATCCTTTTGCTGCAAATTCTTTTAAGGCAGCATTCAAAATGGCATTTCGCTTGACTGGTTCTAAAGACATTAGTTTAATATCCATGATTTCAACCCCCCTTTGACCTATTGGGTCAATATCATTATAACGCCGTTTACCTGTTAGGTCAATAACGCTTTTTGCTATAACAAAAACAGAGCTAATAATCTATACTTTAATTCATAAATATTAGCTCTGCACTTATTTCAAATAACTGATATTTATTTGTTAAATAACCTTTGACACAGTGCTTGGATTATTTTAGTTTCTTCCTCGGTCGGTTTACGCTTTGCCTTTGTAAGCTTTTCAGTCTCGTTCATACGGTAAGAACTTAATAGTTCATCCTGTAAATCTTCAGGCGTTTCACAATATTCAACTCCATACCAACTCTTAGAATTTTCATCCCACTGGATCACGGTGTAGCCCTGCTTTGTCAGAACAACCACACAATCGGTATCCTCTGCAAGATAATCCCGAAACACCTCTAAAACCTTTTCAAATGTCAACATCTTCATCAATTCTTTCATATTTTTTACGTGAATTTAGCAAGTAGCATTTCTACTTATTATTACCATGATAGTAAGAGTATATCACGCTGTAAAGGATACGGCATATTGCTTACGAACAAAAGTGGCAAGCAAAGCAAGGCGATACACACCTTGTGGTAGTGGCTACGACTCCTGTGGAATACAGACTCAGCCTCTTGGCTGCATAAAAAATAGTATAGTAGCTAAAAGCTACTACACTATAAAGTCTAACTTATTGGGGTCACATCAAATATCCACTTTTATTTGACTCTGATTTTTTTATTTAGAAAAGCCTTCTGGCATTTTTGTCGCTTCACCATTTACGCTTAAACATACAATTTCTTTTTTCCACTCTGGATATTTTAAGATTAGATCTTTAGCAATACCTGCTTCAAATTCAGCTCCTGTAAATCCTGGTGCCATGGTGCATCCAAATAAGGAAAATCTACCACCAGGCATCATATAACCTGCCTGCCAAGTATGAGCTGGAATTACAAACTGAATCTTTTGTCCTTCTAAAGGATTTGTTCCCATAAGTATATTTTTACTTGTTCCGTCTGAATTTAACAAAACTAAATAGAATGGGTCTCCCCCATATACATGCCAAATTTCATCATAAGGAAGACGATGAAAACAAGACACACTTAAAGGTTCTGCGCAGTACATACCAATCATAGCAGTACCACATGGTACACCTTTACTAGTTTTCATAGTTGAACGATAAGTACTTTTAAAATAAGTCCCTTCAACTGGTAAACGGTCAAAATCATAATGTTCTATCATAGCTTTTGTATCAGGATGGATTAAATTTTTTTCTAAAAACAAAGATAATTCTACTACATCTACTATAGCATCTAAATTCAGTGGCCCATACAAATGTGGAAAACTATTATCTAAATTCATTGGCTCAGAAGGCTCTTCATATTTAAGTTCTTCTTTTAATTTAGATGTATCTACAACTAAAACCACAAGTCCTGTTATATCATCATAAAACTTATTAACAACCATTTTAACTTGATGAAGTTTTGAAAAATGAATAAATCCATCAGTTAGAAGGCTCTCAGTTTCGTATTTACCTATTTTATTAGCTTTTTCTAAAGTTTCTTTTGTGGAAATATTATAAATATAATTATTATTAATCAAGTTTATTCCCTCTTTTCATGCTATTTTTTCTACTATTATATCAAATTAAACATGATTAATAAATATTTATACTATATTAATAGGCTCCCTTAGAATAAGTTACTTCATAGCTATGGCTATAAATTTCAAATATTATTCCAAATGGATCTTCTACATAACACATTCTATATGGCTTTTCACCTGGATAATATTCTCTAATAGGCATTCTTTGTTTTCCGCCTGCATCAACTATTTTCTTAACCATTCCTTCTACGTCTGGATCTTGAACTGAAAAATGGAATAATCCTGTCTTCCAATATTTAAATTCATCACTTGATTTTTCATTGTTTTTAAATTCAAACATTTCTACGCCTATTCCATCTGAAGTTACCATATGAGCTATTTTGAAAGTTCCCCATCCTTCTCCAAATACATCTTGGCACATAATCCCGATAGGTGTGTCACCTTCTTCTATTACTTCTGATGGTTCCATTACAACGTACCATCCCATTACATCTTTATAAAACTCTACTGCCTTTTCTAAATTAGGTACTGATAAACCTATGTGTGAAAATGATCTTGGATATGTCATCTTAATCTCTCCAATCTATTTTTATTCTTGTTTGTTTATTAATAAATAACTATACTGTTAACAAGACCTATTATAACTATTTATTTTATTTAAACAATACGGCACTATTTTGTGTTATAGTTACAAAAACAATACTATTGAATATTTAAAGGAGATAAAAATGGGAAAAATCAAAGATGAATATAAATGTTCTTTAGGGCTTACCATAGATTTGATAGGTGGAAAATGGAAGCTTATGATTCTCTGGTACTTAATAACTGGACCTAAAAGATTTACAGAACTTAAAAAATCCATATCTGTTATTACTCAAAAAGTGCTAACTGAACAACTTAGAGAACTTGAAGATGCTTCTGTTATTTCTAGAAAAGTTTATGCTTCCGTTCCCCCTAAAGTGGAATATTCTATGACTAAATATGGTGAAAGCTTAATTCCAATAATAAATAATCTTTGCACGTGGACTAAAACCTATGCTAGTGAAAACAATATAAAATTATGATTCTTATATTCAAAAAAGGCTTATACATATTCCACTATGTATAAGCCTTTAACTATCTCAATAAATACTAACAATACTAATTTACTTTATATAATTTATAACATCTTTATTTCTCTTTGATGGTCCTTGAATTGTATCATTTTCTTTATGCCCTATAGATACAGCATAAAATGGAACGTAACCCTCTGGCAATTCTAATTTTTTAACTTCATCTTTAAGTGAAAAGAAAAATCTAACAAGGCCTATCCAAACTGTTCCAAGTCCAATACTTTCACTAGCTAGTAGCATATTCTCTATTGCAGCTGAACAATCAACTAAAGCAGATGGAACAACTTCTTTACCTGAAACTACTATTACAGTTGGCGCATTGTAAAATATATTTACAGGGCTTTTACCCATATTTACTATTCCTTCATTATCACTTTCAAGCATTACTTCTTTTGATTTATCACTCATTTTATTAATCAAATCTTTATTTTGTATTACTGTAAAATGCCAAGGCTGCATATTATTCGCAGTAGGCGCTTGAATTCCTGCATCTAATATTGTTTGTAATTCTTGTTGGCTTATTTGTTCAGTTTTATACTTTCTAATACTTCTTCTATTATTTATTGTTTTTAAGATTTCATTTTCCATATGTTAAATCTCCTCTATTAGTATATTTTTATTAAGTATATATTTTATTCTACCCTAAATTTATCATAATATCAATATAAGTAATAATTATTATTACTTAAAACACATTATCCTATAAACTCTCTTATTATAAATCTCATTATTATTTCATAATATTATATAGATACAAATTTAATACTAGGATGTGTTTATACCATGATTAACAATTATAAAAATATCGAATTTCAACTCTACGGATATTTAATTCAATTAAGAGAACTATTCAAAATTAGCCATATTGGAGAAGAAGAAATTTTAAAAATCAATGAAAATATTAAGCTAATAGAAAATAAAAAGTTTAATGTAGCTGTTATGGGTGAATTTAAAAGGGGTAAAAGTTCTTTAATAAATGCGCTGTTAGGTATGAATATATTGCCTTCAGATGTTACACCTACAACAGCTACCATAAATAGAATTACCTATGGGACTAAACCTTCTATGACTATATTTTATAATAATGAAACAACAGAAGATGCAAATCTAAATGATATATCAGAATATGTAACCATGCTTACTGAAAAAAGCATTAAAAAATCAAGTGAAATTCGTGAGGTAGTTATTCAATATCCTACAGTTATATGTCAAAATAATATAGATATTATAGACACTCCAGGATTAAATGATAATTCTAATATGACAAAAATAACTATCAAAATGCTATCCCATATCGATGCAGTAATAGTTGCAATATCTGCGCTTTCTCCATTTTCTGAAAAAGAAGCTCTATTTATTTTAGAATTAATAAAATGTGAAAATATAGAAAATATTTTTTTCGTTCTAACTTTTATAGACCAAATTGATGAAGATGAACAAGATAAATTTATTGCTTCAATCCATGAAAGAATACTAAAAAATGTGTACAATTTAATAGAAAAAGATACTTGCAGCCAGGAAATAATAATCAAAGCTAATAGAATTCTAGACAACTCTTTAATTTTAGGTGTTTCTTCATATCTGGCTTTAAAATCTTTTGTTCAAGGTGATAAAGAATTATTAAAAATAAGTAGATTTGAAAATTTAAAATCTCAATTATATAAATTTCTAACCGCTGAGCAAGGAGTAAATACCATGGTTAAGTCTATAAAAAACATTGAAAACTATAGTATTATATATGAGAATCTCTATACTGTAAAAATAAATAAATTGCAAGAAGAGTTAAATACCATTAAATTAAAAAAAAATATTATTAATGAATATCTTTATGAATATAAAAAGAATTTAATTATACAATTTAAAAATTACCAACATGAATTTGATGACTGTTTAAATACTATCCTTGACTTAAATAATATATTTTATAAAAACTTTTCTCAAGCTTTAGCAAATCTTCAAACTAATGATTCAAACTTAATAATTAATATTTTATCTAAAAATGCCTCTGATTGCTGGAATATAGCTAATGAAATAACTTCAAAACAAATTAAGCAACAAATTTTTTCACTATATAATTCTATTATTAACAATTTTTTAGAATTTAGAAATAGCAACCTAGTATCTCATATCAATGAATTAAACAATGATTTTGGAATAAACTTAAATTTATATAATTGTTTTGACAAAGATATAAGTAAAATAATGACTTCTTTTGGCTTTCCTACTTTTAAATGGCTAGTATCACCTATTCCAAGTGCTTTGCATTTGTATGATTATAACCTATTGACTAATATAAAATATTCCATTAACTTATCACTTGAAAAATATTATGATTATTGGCGTTTTTATATAAATTCATCAAGAAATTGGTGGCTTAATCAGGCTGATGCTGAAGCAAAATCAATATCTAATGAATTATCCGCTACTTTTGAAGAAATATATACAAAAAAGAAAAACAAATTACATTTATCAAATATTTCATTAATACAAACTAAAACAACTTTAAATGAAATCAAGTCAAAAACTAATTTAATTTTACAACAAATTCAATAAAAATTAGAATAAAAATAATATATCTTTAATAATATTTAAAGATATATTATTTATTTTAAGGAGGAATTAGTTTTGAATTTTTGTAGTAAATGCGGAGAAAGTCTTGATGAAAATGCCATTTTCTGTCCAAAATGCGGTGCACCAGTAACTAAGCAACAAGAACAAAATAGTTATTCTCAACCAAATTATCATGAACCATCAATCTATCAACCTCAATCAAACTATAATCAGTCACACTTAACAAATGAAGCACCCCATATAGATACAACGGGTATTTTAGTTTGGGCCATTATTAATATATTTTTGTTCTGGCCTATTTCAATTTACAGCATTATAACTCTTGGTAAAGTAAATAAATCTTCTACACAACAAGAAGCAGAAGAATTATTTAAGAAAGCAAAAACTTCTTGTATTATAGCAACTGCTCTTGGTTTTTTATTTATATTATATGCTTTAAGTTAGATACATTTGTAAAGGGAGATTTCTTATGGATGAAAACGTTATGAATTTTAATAATTTTGTGGATTATAGACAATTAGTAATTGAAATTACTACAAATTTAAAAAAATTAAAGGAGTATTGCGATTATCTAAATCTTGGAAATGAAACTATATTAATAGAAGAAGTTTTAAAAAGAATTTCCAATGACTCTTTTAATATTGCAATTGTAGGGGAATTTAAAAGAGGTAAAAGTACATTAATCAACGCTCTTCTAGGTAAAGATATTTTACCTACGGATATTTTACCCTGCTCTGCTACATTAAATAGGATAACATACAATATAACTCCACTAGTAGAAATTGAATATAAAAATGGGAAAAGTCAAAAGATACCAATAGATAAATTACCTGAATATGTAACAAAGCTTACAGATGAATCTTCTAAAATGGCAGAAACAGTGAAACAAGCAACAGTATTTTATCCAATAAATTACTGCAGAAACAATATTGACATTATTGATACACCTGGATTAAATGATGATAAATCCATGACTGATGTTACACTATCCGTTCTTCCAAAAGTAGATGCTGCAATATTAGTTATTATGGCACAATCACCACTTTCTGAATATGAAAGAGATTTTCTTGAAAATAAACTATTAACTAATGATTTAGGTAGAGTATTATTTGTCGTTACTGGAATAGACCGCTGCGACGAAGATGAAGTGGACAGGGTTCTAACTTCAATCACTGATAGAATTAAAAAATATGTACTTCAAAAGGCATCCAAAACTTTAGGTGAAGATTCTAAAGAATTTGCTATATATAAAAGAAAACTTGGAAAGCCTAAAGTATTTGGTTTATCTGCAAAGCAAGCTCTAAAGGGCAAGATCAAAGGTGACAATGAATTAATTGAAAAAAGCTGTTTCCCTAAATTCGAAAAAGAATTAGAACGTTTTTTAACAGAAGATAGAGGTGCAGTTTTTTTACAAGTACCAGTAAATAGAATTTTATCTGCTTCCACTGAAATGTTAAAAAAAATTGAAATGGAAGAAAAAGCACTTGTTATGAAAAAAGAAGATTTCACCATAAAATATAATGAGGCAATAAATGAAATTAATAATTTAAGAGAAAAAAAGAAAGCTGAATTACAACGTATAACTATTGCTTCAACTACCACTTTTAACAATTTACAACCACTACTAAATGATTTTTGGCCAAAAATTGAAAGCGAATCAATGAAAATTATTGATGAATTTGATATTAATTCAAGTGATATTAAAAAAGCTAATGCAGAAGAAACAAGGCATAGAATACTTACACAAGTTAGTGATACTGCAAAACTAATAGGTCAAAATTATTCAGAAAAAATACAAATTGAAATAGAAAAATCTCTAGACAAAGAAGCAGAAAGATTACAGGTATATGGAAATGAAATGGCTACATCTTTAGATAAAATTCATAATATTTTTGTGAATCCAACTAATTCTCCCGATTTGGTAGTAGAAGGAATAGTAAGTTCTACAATATTTAGCTTTTTAGGACCAGGTTTTGCTGGTATTTGGACAGGATATCGAATTGCTGGTATGAAAGGTGCTTTAGTTGGAGGTATTGGTGGCTTTGGTGGAGCAGTTGGCGCTGGTATGCTTATTGCTGCACTAGGCATTCCCCTAGTATGGCCTGCATTACTTGCTATGAGTGTAGTTTCTGTTTTTACAGGTGATTTTTTAACTAAAAAAATATTTGCAAAAGATAGCATAGAAAAATTTAGATCGAGTATAAAAGAATCCATTCAAACTAAATTCACTGAAATAAAAAGCCAAGATGATTTTACAAAAAATGTTAGACAACAAGTATATAGTGCTTTTAATTCATTAAAAGACAACGTAGAAACTGAAACAGAAACAGTTTTAAACGATACCCAAAACACATTAGATGAATTAAAATCAAAAATTGAAAGAGATAATGTAATGACAGACCAAGAAAAAGAAGAATTAAAAAACATAACTTTAAATATTTTAAATATAATGAAAAACGCTAGTGAAATAAATAAAGAACTAGTCACTATATTGGATAAATAGGAGGAAACGTGCTATGCAACAAAATCCAACAGAAAATATCAACATTAGCTTTGACTGCTATGTTAATAATCGTCAAAAAAAATTATCAGAACATATGATAAATGGTATTCCAGACTACTCCTTTTCACTAGATTATTCTTTAAGAAAAAAAATCAACTCTCTTCCTGGAATATTTCAGCTATTTAAATCTATAACAAATTATATGGTACCTTATAATAGACAACTATTAAATATGGAATGTGTGGCTGTTGGTCCTAATCAATATCCCCATATTTACGCTATTGGAGAAGAATGTGCAAAAAGACTTGGCATAGGGATACCACAAATATATGTACAATATGATGTGGCGATGAATGCTTATGCTTATGCATCAGAAGATGCTGCTCCAGTAATAGTAATTACTTCTGCTATAGTTGAAAATATGACAAAGGGAGAATTAAAAACAGTAATTGGCCACGAATGTGGCCATATACACAATAACCATACTATCTATAATATAGCTGCAAGCATTATTGCTGGAACAATAACTAATGGATTAAATACTATACCTGGATTAAAACAATTAATATCACTACTTTCACTTGGAGCAAAATGGATACTATTAAATTGGTCAAGAAGTGCTGAGATAACTTGTGATAGAGCCGGTCTAATCTGTGCAGATTGTCTTGAAGATGCCATTCGTGCTGAAGCCAAGCTTGGATTCGGAGGGGTAAAAGCATTAGAAAATATTAATATCGATGAATATATTAAACAAATTGAACAAATGCAATCCACCCCAGTACGTTATTTAGAAATTGAAAAATCACATCCACTTACCCCTAAAAGAATACTTGCTTTTAAAGTTTTCAATGAATGTGATGTACTATATTCATGGAGACCTGATTGGAAAACCTGTGATATAAACTTAATATCAAAACAGGAAGCAGACAAAAGATGTGAAAGTTTCATATCTATTTCATCTAAGAAAATGAATCTCTAAAAAGGCGGGAATTATTTATGTCAAATAATATTGATGAATCAATATTGAATAGAATAACCATAAACTTTAATGATGTATCTAAAAATATTAATTTGATTTTAGATGAATTAATGAGCATAAAATATGACAATAAAATACAATTAGCTGTTGGATCTGAATTTATAAAAAAATTAGTGAACTGTGATTTAACTATAAAGCAAAGACTTAAAGATGATTTGTCTATTGTTGTAATCGGTGATTTTAAACGGGGTAAGTCTACGCTAATAAACGCACTCCTTAGAGAAAAAATCATGCCAACAAATGTTACTCCAGAAACAGTTACCTTCAATGCTATATCATATGGAGAAACTAAAAAAATCGAAGCAGTTCTTAGTGATGGAAGACGTGCAAAACTTGAATTAAGCGAACTTAAAAAAGATAATTTAAAAAAGTTAATGGGGCATTTACCTTCAGAAATAGAATATATTGATATTAAAATGCCTATAAATATATTGAAAGGGATACGAATTATAGACACTCCTGGTGTGGGAGATTTATTGAATAAATTTGATAATTCTATCAATAAATTCATGATAAATGCTGATGTTGTAATATATGTTGTATCTGCACTTTCACCTCTATCCATAACTGAACAGAATTTTTTATGTGCATCCATATTACCTCAAAATTTTTCTAACCTTTTCCTAGTATTAAATATGGTTGATTGTCTAGAAAATGAAAATGAAGTAGAAAAAATAAAATCACTTATTAATATTAAATTATCAAATATCTTCACAAATAGCTATGTTTATGCTGTTAGCGGCTTAGATGAATTTTGCAGAAGGAAAAATTTAAAAAGACCTAATGAGAATTTAAATGAAATATTAGAAAAATCATTTGATGACATGTATGATTCGCTTGAAAATAATGTATTTTTTAAAAAAGATATAATACAAACTCAGCGATGCGTTAATATGTTGAAATTTATGATAAATGAAATTGAAGGTAGAATAACTTTAATAAATAATATGATTTTACTAAATAAAAATAAGTTAAATGATTTAACAAACCAATATAAAAATGAAAATTCTAATTTACTTAAAAATATAAATAAACATAAAGAAGAAGTAAAATTAGAAATAAGAGATATGAAAAGTGAAGCAATTCAATGGATGACCGAATTTTTAACAAGATTAGAAAATGAAATTTTAGAAAATGATGATAAATCTCTTGAAGTATTAGAAAAATTTTTTCATTTTTATATAATAGATATAGTTCGTTCCGCTATTATAGAATGCACTACCATTCATTTAAAAAATATTTCTCTATTATTAAAAAATACCTCTGAAGTTTTTGAAGAAGAATTTTTAGATTTTAATCTTTCCTATTCTTCAAAAGAAATTGCAAATTCCTTTGTAGATATTTCATGGACAAACATGGATGCAGCCGCTGTTGCATTAAATTTTATTCCCGGATTAGGTGCTTTAACCTTATTGGGCCAAGCTATTATTGGATTTGCAAAACAAAAGAATACTAGCGAACTTCAAAAAAAATATATTATTAATATCTTAGATAATTTTGATCAAATTAAAGTTAACATTTTACTTGAAGTTAGTAATATTTATGAAAATATTATAAGTTTTTCCGAAGAGCAACTTGATAAAATTTATGACATTCAAATAGAAGCATCTCTACAAGCGATAAATCAAGCAAAAATTATATCAACAAAAGAAGATTTAGAAAAAAAAGATTTAAAATTAGGACTTGAATCAGCAACATTAATTATCAACTCAGCAAAAGATAAAATTAACAAATTTAATAATTGGAGGTTATAATATGATAAATTGTACTAACTGCAATAAAGAAATTCAAGATTCCGCTAAATTTTGCCCTTTCTGCGGCTCCCCTGTAAGCCACACAAATGTAAATCAAAATCAAATAACTTCAAATTCATCAGTAATATTTAAATTTAAAAAAAGTGTAATGTATACCATGCTTACTGAACCTTTAAAAGTTAATTTAGATAACCAATTAAAATTTAATGTACCAGTCAATCGTGATGTTTGTTACAATATTGTCCCAGGGAACCACACTTTCACTGCTTATGTTCCATACATCGGCGGAATGGAATACGGTTCTGTAACTAAATCTTTTTACCTTGGGATAAATGAAACACTAGAAATACAATATAAACCACCTATGGCTATTTTAATGTCTGGTATTATTTCTATAAAGAAAATGTGAAAAATATTTCACTCTTTTATTTTATCAATATATTTATTTGCACTTCTATACCCTGCTTTATATAATGACATTCCATTTTCTCTACTTAGTTCAAAATCAGTAGAACTAACACCCTTTGTTGGAATTAATATTGTTCTTTTTATATTTTGTGGCAAAAGATGAATTCTTTTATTTTCACTAGGAACTGAAGCTGCTATATCATATAAAAATGACAAAGGGTCTTTTTTTCCTGCAGCTGTATAAGAATTTAACTCTTCTTCTTCATATTTAAACCCTACAGTTTTTACATCATCATCATCATCATTATCAAATATTTCAATAGGATAATTTATAATAACTGAACCATCTACTATAAAATGCTCAATTCCCTCTCTGTTTAATATAACTGGTTTAAAATAAAAAGGAATAGAACAACTCATCCTAAGTGCTTTAGCTACAGAAAATTCATCAGGATTTATTCCATAATAAGGTAAATCATCCGGAAGAATTAATTCTTTTTTTCTAGTTATATCAGATGCTACAAACTTAACCTTATATTCCCCATTTTCTTTTAAATCAGCAAATGTATATATATTTTTAGCAGCAAAAACATTATAAAAATATTCTTCCATATAATCACCCGAATATATACTTTTATCTCTTAATATTCCAAGTTGTCTCCCAACTAAAGGAATCTTTTGAATGGAGTTTCTATCCATAAATTTAAGAAAATTTGTATTTATTATAAGCTTATTTATTTCTTTACCAGTAAAACCTGAAGCTAAAAGAGCTGCCATTATAGCTCCTGAAGATGTTCCCGCTAATTTGTTCCATGTAATATTATTATCATCAAAACAATTAATAGCTCCAATTATTCCAATAGCTCTTATTCCTCCACCTTCGAATACTCCATTTATTTTCATCTAGCCACCTCATTAAAATTCATATTTTTTTATGATTATTCCCATTTTTCACCTAAAACTTTTTCTATAAATATTTTAACAATTTCTTCATCAAATTGACTATTTGAATTGGATTTTAATTGCTGCATAGCTTCATTTTGAGTTAATTTTTCTTTGTAAGAATAATTATTTGTCATTATATCATATGCTTCTGCTATACTCAATATTTTTGACTGAATTGGTATTTCATTATTTGTTAAATTTCTAGGATATCCTGTTCCATCTATTTTTTCATGGTGAGATAATACATATTCAGCTATATTATAATATTCATTTGCAGCCCTTAATATTTGATATCCTATTTCAGGATGACGCTTAATTTCTGCAAATTCTATTTCATTAAGTCTACCACCTTTATTTAAAACACATGAGCTTATTCCTATTTTACCAATATCATGTAGCAATCCAAGCAATCCAAGTTCTTCTATTAAATCTTCACTTAGTCTCATTTCTTTTCCAATGTCTATACAAAGTTTACTTACTCTTTTAGCATGTTTTTCTTCTATTTCACTGCTTTTATACAATCTATTAATAATAAATTTTATTGTCTCTTTTTTCATATTAACACTTTCAATAAGTTTTTCACGATACATATTATTTTCAGCATCCATATATACATTTTCTAGATCTTCATTTATATTATGTTTTGTAGAAAAACCAAAAGAAGCTGACAATATATATTTATTATTTTTTTCTTTTCTTTTAGCCACAATTTCTTTAATACCAATAACTATTTTTTCAGCTTCGATAGCATCAGTTTCCGGAAGCAGTATTACAAACTCATCTCCACCAGTTCTAGCTATAATATCGTCCTCTCTAACTCCTATTTTTAGGACTTCTGAAAACTCTTTTAATATTTCATCTCCAGCTAAATGACCAAAAGCATCATTAGTAAGCTTTAACCCATTTACATCTGCCATAATTAACGAGATAGGATGATTTCTCTTAGTATTTATTTTTATTGATTCTTCTTCATAAAACCTTCTATTATAAAGACCTGTAAGTTGATCGTGATAACTTAAATAAAGAACTTTTTTTTCGGATTTCTTCTTTTTTTCAATGTTTCGACTTGCACCTACAACCTCTATATCGCCTTTTGCATTATATCTATATCTCGTTGATATTTCTGTCCAAATAACTGTTCCATCTTTACAAGGTTGTTGTATTTCATAGATGTAATGATTACCTGCTTTGGGATTTTCTATAAAATCTTTTCTGTTTCTCACTATTGCATCATTTATTAACATTAGCGATTCATCAGTTACAGCTTCTTCAAATGTTTCTTCCATAGCTTCTTCTGCCGTAATCCCCCTAAGATAAAATATTGAAGGACTAATATAAGTATATTTATTAGTTGTTAAATTTAAAACCCAAATAGCATCAGAAGAATTTTCTGTTAATAATCTGTATTTTTCTTCACTTATTTTCAATGCAAATTCTGCTTTCTTTTGCTCTGTAACATCTAAAGAAAAACAAGTTAATCCAATAATTTCACCTTGGTTAGAGAATATAGGAGACCAATAATCCTGCCAAATTAAACGTGAAAGTTTCTCATCACCATATTCTTCAATCATATTGAAACTTTCTCCAGCTAAAGAACGATCAAAACAAATTTTTGCTTTCTTGTGGTCTTCATGGTTTCCTATAACATCCATAAAACTCATTCCTATTTCAATTTTTTTGCCCCATATTTTTATCATAGCGTCCCTATGTTTTTTATTAAAGGCAATATATTTATAATTACAATCAAGTGCAAAAACAATAACATCTGGAGAACTTTCAAGAATAGCAAAAACCATATCCTTAGACTTTTCTAATTCGTAAGTCCTTTCAGCTACAGTTCTTTCAAGTATGGATTTTTCCCATTTGAGTTTTTCATTATAAATTTTAGTATTTGTAGTATCTGTTATAATAGAAAACAACAACTCTCTTCCATCCAATTTAATAGGAGTAGAATGGACTTCCACATCTCTAATTTGTCCATTAAGCAATCTATGTTTAAAATAAAAGTAGCTTCTTTTTTCTTCTTTAGCAAGATTCATCTCATTTATTATTTGATCTTTTGAAAGCGTGTTAAAATCACTAATTTTCATTTTCAGCATTTCTTCATAAGTATATCCATAAAAATCACAAGACGCTCCATTACAATCCTCTATTTGGGATGTTTCTGAATTTATTAAAAGCATTACTTCTTTATTGTTTTTAAACAAGTTTTTGTAATAAAATTCTTCATTCTTTATCATAAGTTAATTCCCCTCTGTTTTTATATCTTGCACTTCTCCCCATTCATCTGCCACATCTTCAATATTTATTGACTCCTCGCCCTTTAGATTTTCATCAAAAAACTTATTTATAAACTCCTTTTGAATTGAAGATGATATATTTCCATCTAGATTTCCTGTTAACTTCATATATTTAGTTAAAGGAGAATACATATAAACCATTGTAAAATCTAAATGTGTTGTGTCATTTATTTGATAAAGCGATTCTGCATTTTTGCTATTATTTATTAAAGATAATAAATTTTCATTATTAAAACCTGTTTCCCAGCTGCCACTTCTTAAAAAAAGTGCTGGCATATCTAATCCTTTTTCAATATCTTCTGAATTTATTGGCTCTACCCAAGCATCCATTCCAACTATAGCTTTTATTCGACTATCTTCAAGTGCTACAAAAACATCAGCTCCGCCTCCAGTTGAATGTCCTAAAAGCCCTATTTTAGATAAATCAAATTTCCCTTTGAATTCCGAATTTATTTTGCCATTATTAAATTTTACTAATTCATCTAGTGTTAAGCTTACATCACCTGCATAAGTTGTTACTAAAGTATTAGCAGATTCTAAGAAATTTGGTGTCATCTCTCTTTCTGGAAGTGCATCTTTATTTAAATATGCAACATCTCCATCATTAAAAACAGTTACTTCAGAACCATAAGTATGGTCTATTCCAACAACTATATATCCATTGCTTGCAAGTTTTTCTGCTACATCTGTATGAAGATTTCTAAATCCTGTCCAGCCATGAGATATTATTACTACAGGATATTGATCTAAATCATTACTAATAGGTGCTTTCTCAAAAGAATTAGACATAACCATTGATGTATGGTCCAATGCAAAATATGGAAGGTGCATGTCATTTGCTAACGCTCTTGCAACTACCTTACCATCCTCAAGCCACGGAACTCTTTTATAGCCTTCTACCGTTTCTGCAGGATACCATATTTGAATTTTTATTTTTCTATTATTTTCTAAATCATCGCTATATATTGCTTTTCTATCAGGGTCAGTTATGTCAAAAGATTCAGTACCAATGAGATATTTTCCATCTGGTGTAATCATTTTATAAACAGGAAAAGCATAGGCTGAAATTCCTGAAATAACTATAAAAAATATCATTAATCCCATTACTAATTTTTTAGTTTTAGGTTTTCTATTTATAGTCTCTAATTTAAAAACCGAAATCATATATAATATAGCAACCACAAAATATATAATCGTCATTAAATATAGGGGATACATCTGCCATCTTGGTTTTTCAAATATTATGTGAAATATAAAAACAATGAAACTTATAATTGGTATAAATTTAGCAATTTTTGCTTTTTTACAATTACCTCTTATTAATAAAACCGTAAATATAATATTAAATAAAAATATAAAACCTTCTAATAGTCTCATATAAACTCCTCCTATTCTCTATACCTTTTATTATAATCTATTATATAAAAGAACAAAAGCATCTATTTTTTAAACAGATGCTTTTAACACAGTATATATTTAATTAATATTATACTTATATAAAAGTTTTCACTATTAAATAAGTAGATGTTGAAGTAATTAAAAATAATATACTTCCTATAAGTAATGCTTTCATTCCTTTGTCCTTTATACTTTTAAAATCTACCGAAAGGCCCATAGCAACCATAGCCATTAATATTAACATAGAACTTAATTTAGTTAATATATTTATTATATTAGCTGGTATAATTCCTGTGGAACTTATTATCCCTGCCATAATAAAATATAATACATACATAGGAAATTTAGCTTTTTTACTTCCTTTTTCCCCTTTATTATAAATATATCCTAACACTAAAGATACAGGAACAAGCATTAAAACCCTTGCCATTTTTACAAATGTTCCTATTTCTCCTGCCGCATCACCTCTAGCAAAAGCAGCTGCTATAGCGTGGGCCACACCATGAAGAGATATTCCAGACCATATTCCATACTGAATATTAGTCATGCTACTGGTTACAGCTATTGCTGAATATACTAAAACTCCAATAGCGCCTAAAAAACTAACTATAGAAACTGCCACAACTGAGTCTTCATCATCTGCATTAATAGTAGGGGCTAGTGCTACCACCGCTGAAGCTCCACATATACAGGAACCAACGCCTATTAACGTAGCCAATTTCCCTTGAGTCTTGAAAATCTTTCCAAGTAGTACTGCAATTATTAAAACACTTGGAACAAATATCAAAACCATTAAAATAACCTTAGGTCCTAATTTTGCAAGAGAATTAAAATTAAGTTTAAACCCAAGAAGAACTATTCCAACTTTCAAAAGCTTTTTAAGTGAAAATTTTACTCCCTCTTGAAATACAGTTTGAGTTTTTATTGTGTTGTTATAAACTATACCAATAATAATCCCTATAGTTAATGCTTCTAAATTTATTACATCTTTTATAGAATCATTTATGTACATAGATAAAACAGAAAATATAAATACAAAAATTATTCCAGGTATAATTTTTTTAAATTTTTTCATTTTATTCACCTCTGGTAGATTATATCAAATCTTTAGAATAAATAAAAATTATAACTTATTATAGTTGTATAAATTTTTATTATATTTAATGATTATCAATTAAAATATTTCATTCATATACTAAACTAAACATACGCGTAATTTAAAGGAGATGAAAAATCATTCAAATACCTAATAAAATAATAAACATGGAAAACATCACGATAAAAGATACAATAATAATAGATATCGGAAATTCTCATATAAACTTAAAGAATATCTATTCAAAATATATTATAGTTAAATCCGCAGGTCTCAACAGTGTTAATTTTTTAGAAAATTCTACTGTTGAAAATTTAATAATAAATACAACTAATCCTGTAAAAATAAATGCAGGAGACAATTCCAATATAAAAATAGATAATATTATTTTAGCACCAACTTCAAATACACTAGAAAAATCAACAATACTTTTAGATGGTGATTTTTCTAATTCAAATATAATAGTAGAAAATTCCCTAGCACTTATTTGTGGTGATAATTTTAAAACAAATAAGCCAATCATAATCAATTTAAAAGATAATATTAACCAGCTGAATTTTTCTGGAATTTTTTTAAGTGTTCCTAAAATCATTGCTTATGGAAATATGGTAATAATAGGAAATACGCAAAATCCACCCATAAGTCTTAAAATTGAACTAGAATCAGAGGAGGCTAGCAATATTTCTTTAAAAGGGAATTTATTAACTAGTGATATAATTTTTAATTCATCTGCTATTGTTAATTGCGATGCTAATATAGGTAATATTCAAATCAAAAATTCAGCAAAAGAAATTGATATGAATGTAAGTAGCACCACTTCTTTTAATTCAATAAAAAATGATGCAATATTAGATTTAGAAGGAGAGGAAAATTTATTAAATACTGTAATATCAAATACTCACAATACTCCTAATGGAAGTGTTTTAATTAAAGCTTTGCAACAAATCATAAATTTTACAAATGGACAGGGCAGCTCTACAATTAAAATTTCAAAATCAGGAAATTTTAGTTTCACTGTTAAAGTTTTAGCAAAAAACAATAAACGAGTAATAAATGATAATTTAACTGTAACTATAATTTAAATATATCATACACTATATATTAGATAATAACATATTCTTCATATAACAAATCTATAATTGAAAGAAGGATGATTATTATATCTAATTTATACTGTTCGCGAATAAATTCCTTAATAATTTTCACTGGCAAAAATGGGTGACAACCTGCCAGTAAAAAAATTAAGGAGTGAATATAAATGGCAAACACTTATACTTTAACAACTACTAAAGTTCTTTTAACTGCAGTTTCTATAGTAGTTGGTTCTAGGACAGGAGATGCGTTAACTGTTAGTCAAATAAAAATGCAAAAATTCAACGGAACCATTTTTGAAGACTTCTCTGCTTTCACACTAGCTAGTGCTCCTGCAGCAACTGAAACAACCGCAAAAATTATTCCTACTGCTGCTTTTTTAGATACAGATTTAGTAACAATACAAATTAATGATTCTGATACAAGTTATTCAGATAAATTATTGTTAGATTTTGCAGAAGATTATGATGATACTGACTATGACGCAGATTACAAATATGAACTTCCTACCCAATTAGGAACCTATACTATGAAATTAAATAAAGTTAATGGTGATGATTTTAGTTCTGTTTCATCTCCACCTTTTAATGTTGGGAATAAACCTTTACCTGCAAATTGTTCAATAACAATAGCAAAAGACTATTTAGTAAAATATACTGAAGAAATCTTAGATTTAACAGTTGTTTTAAACAATGCAGATGATTCTGTTCCAACAGGTAATTATGAAGTATCTATTGGAGCTATATTGTCTTAAATATAAAAATACTAACCAGAAGATAACTCTTCTGGTTTTTTATAAATATATAAAGGAGAATTTTTTATGGCTAACAACCTAGAATTAAAAATTAACTCTATTGAATTAAATTCTATAGAATTTTCACTTTCACCTGAAATTCTAGATATAAGCAAAGATGAAATTAATTTAATTTTAAATAATAACTATTTTTATAATTATAATATTTACCATATAAATGAAAATAATAGTGAAAAATATAGAATAATTCCCAATAAAAATTTTTATAAATATGACTATTTATCCATTCAAATAATCACAGAAAGCTATATTAGTGATGTAACAAAGATTTTCTTCTGTAAATATTTTTCTCAGTCAAGTGATATTAATTTTACATTACCAACAATTTCAAATGGAAAATATAAATTAATTTTAAATGCTGTAAATGGCTATAAATTTGAAACTACATCAGTTCCTATTACAGTAAGCCTTCCAATTGATATTAATTCAAGTGATGCTATTTTAGAAGGAAGTGGAATTTATCAGATTAATGAAAATATACCAATTGATATTGAATTAATTGATATTAATAATAATCCAGTTCCTAATGGAAATTATTTAATAGAGATAGAAATTAATGAAATATGAAAAATACCCTCAATATAATTATATCACTTTTGAGGGTATTACATTTATTTTCCTAATTCGCTATTACTAATATCTGAAATGCCACTTTCATAAACTATATATTTGTTATATTCGCCACCAAACATATTAATATCACCTTCACCAATATTAATCATTAAATCACCATTTACTTTAAGATTATAAAGATTTACATTTTCACCTACCGGTAACTCCCCAGTTATTTTTACATCACCTTTTATATTAGACATAACAGATGATACCCCATAATCTCTAGATTTGTTGTTTTTTTCTACTAATAAGGTATACATATCTTTTCCATAATAACCACCTTTAAATGGATTTACTCCAGGCTGAACAGTGATATTATTATTAAAATTATACTGATAGGTAATCCTTTGTAGCAAAAGCTATCCGGATTTTCCCCCAGTCCACACCGTGCATGATAGTTTCCCATCACACGGCGTTCCATCAATCTAAACTGATTGACTTGGCCCCTTCACTACTATCTGTTTTATCCTCTTAAAACATTACTGTTAAAATACAAACGGCAGATTATCATCATTACTATGGACCTGCTGACTTTTCATATACATCATTGGAACTAACTTTCCTCAATATATAAAATCTCAAACGTTTCACTTTATCTATCCCTTTTTTTAATTTCCTTAGGCCCCCACTATACAAACTAATGAAGAATAACTTTAATAGCCATAATTAAGATCTATTCGCTTATATCATTTCAAATATAAACTTTTAAATTAATCTAACAATAATTCAAAATTTATTAATTTGCGTAAAACATGGGTTGGTCACCTAGCCATAGAAATTTTTTAAGAACCCCCGCATCACAATGGATTACGACTTCACCTAGCTTCATACCATAAATTAGTTAGCTTTAATGGCATGTAGGATATTAGAGAATAATTTAAATGGCTATTAATTATTAATAAGACTTTCACTTATCTAGTTGATAAAGTAATTAAGATATAATAAATCCCTAATTCTTAAAAGAATTAGGGATTTAAATATCCCACCTTTTTCACAAAAATTTATTGTTTATAAGGTATCGTTTCACACGTTAGAAATTGAACAATTTGGTTTGTAATCAGCATATGCAAATATTGTACCATCTTTATCTAATATAGTTTCATTTCCTAAGATAAATGGAATATATTCAACCTTAGTAACATTTGCTAATACTAATGTTGCTGTTTCTGCACTATCAAATGTTAATCTGATTTTTTTACCATCATCGAGTACTTCAACAGCTACCTCTTCTGTATTTATTAGTATAGGTGAGGCAGGTTCAAGACCAGTTCCTGTGAACTCTACTGTACCAAAACTTTCTTGACCTGTAATAATCATAGTAACTTTACTAGCGTCACCATTAGGAGTAAATCCTATTTTTGTTGCTTCTATTGGACTTCCTGGATTAGCTAATTCAATAGGAACTTTAAGATTTAATTCCATTATATTATTAGCTATATTTGTAACACCTGTAACTGAAGGTGCTTTCCATACAATACTATTTGCTGTAAATCTACTTACTTCAATAGGTGCAAATGGATCTATTTTATTACCATTTGTATCTTCTGTATTTATTTGACTAGGGTCACATCCTAATTTAATATATAATTTTTCTTCTAGTAATAGCTGTCTTGGTAATGAAACTGTTAATTCAATAACATCTGGATGTGATACTGGAATTTCAGGAATTTCAGCATCAGTTATACCTAATATATTAAATTCTGTTTCTAGATAACAAGCAAAATCAGCTATACTTAAGTTACCTATATCTTTATTAAATTTCATTCTTAATATTGCTTGCGTAGCATCATCTGTTATAAGACTTACTGCCTGAAGCGTAGCTCGGATCTCATTTGAAGCTGGTATTGCACTTGATTTAGCTGCTGTAATTGGCAAACCGTAAATATCAGTAGACTGTATTCCTGTAGCTTTTGTTGTAATTCTAATATCAGTGTTTGAACTATCAAAAGTACCCATTGGGAATATAAATCTTAAAGTCTTATCATTTACTTTTACAAAAGATGAAGGTTGAATAGTGTTATAAGTGACTCCACTATCTGTACTTCTTTCAACTGTAAAGTCAGCACTATCTACAATATAAAATTCATTATCTCCCCCATAAACATATTCTAAAACTTCTGAAGATACCACACTAGCCGCATAAGATGAAATATCTAATTCTTCTATTGGTCCTACTATATCTCGAAGGTCACATATTGGATATATATTTCCAACTGCACTTTGAACATATCTAATATCCTTTACTTTTGGATAACCAACGTTTATCTTAGTATAATCAGTATGGGACCCATCACCAAGTGGTAAATTAACGCTATTACCTGCTTGCAATGTTAACCTAACCCATTTTGAATCTTTCATAATTAATGAAGTACTGTTATCATCTAATGGATTATTATTAATTAAATAATTTTCTATATTTTCAATAGAATGGTCTCCTGTATATGACATAAATTGATTGAATTTAGCAACTACCATGGTTTTATAAGGAATATTTCCTGTATCTAAAGTTCTATAAGTTACACTTTCAATATCTGGTATAGACGTATTTATAATATTAAAAGGATGACTTCCTGGCTTCATATCTAATCCAGTAGTATCTTTTATTTCACTAGCACTTAATTCATATGACCCTTCAACTAAATCTTCATGGAAAGTAATAATAGCCATTTTATTACTATAACTAATTAAATCAATTGGATTTACTACAGGTAAACCCGCTTTGGTAATACTATGGTAATTTGGATTTAGAACTCCTCCTATGCCACCATCATTTTGCATATCCTTTGTGAATGTTACTGAAATCTGTGATTGACTTTGATTGTATTGGTCTACATCTTGTATTTCTGCTGGAACAGAATAAACAGGTACATTAGGCACTAGAGTTTCTTTAGTTAAATAACCATTTGCATCAGTTATTCTCCCTACTGTTACATCTATTGACTCTAGAGGCACTGGGTCTCTTAAAACAAATTCTAGTTCCTTAAATTCATTTCCAACTCTTATTACTTCAGTTACTGTGGCCAATACTCCATTAATTGACATTACTTGCATTTCATCTATTTTTTTTATTACTGGTTTGTCAAATTTTACAATAAGATGGTTTCTATCTATATCTACTACTGTATCTACCTTTGCAGTAACAGAATCAGAAACTACGTCAAATTCTTTTCTCATAGATGCTACGATTACTTCGTCATCTGAAAAATCATGAAGATAGAAATGATTATTACCTGGATTTTGATCTTTACTATAATCAATAATTAAACCTGAAGTTCCGATTGGAAAACCTCTAAAGTCTAATTGAATTTCTAAAGATTTATAGTCTAAAGATTTCCTTACTGTTATTCCCCTGACTTTACCGCCTGTTGGTGGATCTAAATTAGCCTCTATTAGTCCTAGCCAATCATTATCACTATTTGTAGCATTATTAGTATCAAGATTATAATATAACATATAAAAATTCAACAATCTTTCATCTGAATCTATATAATCTAAATGATCTATTGGCGTTTCAAATAGAATATTTAATATTCTATTTCCTACAGCTTGAACTTCTGCATTTATAGGTTTTAATAAGGGTTCTTCTACTTTAAAAGTTGAACTAATAACATCAGTATCTTTTGTAATATAAAGAATATATTCTTTATCAGTTTCAAATCTATCATCTGCTACTATAACTTTTTTATTATCTGCTGGAGCAACTGAATCCTCAGTTACAAGTATAGGTATTTCAATTAAAGGAAATTCACTTTCAAAAATTTCAAATTTTTCATTTCCTGTGAATGGTTGATTTAATATTACTGTTATTGTTTTATTATTTATACTTCCAATAGAGCTAATTACTATTGGTGTGTTTAGCCTAGTTGCTGCAATATATGAAGCATCCATATAATAACCTCCTATATTTAATCGAATAACTAATTGATCATCAGAATTATTTATTAATCTTAAATAATTATTTTTATTATCAACTCTAATAGTCAAGTTTATGATAATATCTTCCTGAGTTTTAATAGGTATTTGAACTTCCTTAATAAAATATTCTCCACACATAACGCTAATTTTGTCAGCATCATTTTTTTCACTAAGACATAGCTTAATTATTATTAAATACTGACCTTGTTTTAGTATTTGAACTTGTTTTTTTTGTGGTAAGTAAATAAATAATTTTTCATTATTAGAATACTTTATAAGTTCTATATTGGATTCTATTCCAAATCCATTTTGAATAAAAGTTTCTTTTTCTATTGGAAATAGAATATTTTCTTTTATTGAAATTATTTAACCTCCTCGTATAATGTAGTTGTAAACATTAATAATAAATCAATCTAAACAAATACGAACATTTAAATAAATATCTTATCTAATATTCACAACTCTTATTTTAATTTTTAATACTTTTCTTAACTTGATTGTTATTAATTTATTTACTAATGGATACTTTAATCCAGTTATTCCACAATGGTATAATATCTCCTGAATAGAGAAGATAGATGTTTTCCTCCTGAGAGGTAAGAAATTACCTATACTCGTAAAAAAGCGTATCATTCCATCAGTGAGAGTTCTGTGTTTTAGCTGGTTGGGTTTCCTTTTAAGGAACTACCCGTGTCACAAACGAGGTTACAGTCTCATTGATAGAAGTGGAATCTCTACTCTATCTCACTTTAACAAAAGGAGATGTTAATTATGTCAAAATACTTAAATAGCCTTATAGTAGGCATTGATGTTGCTTCTGAATTTTCTTTTGCGTCTATACTTTCTCCTAATGGTAGTCAGTACAGAAAACCATTTAAGTTTTATCATACTGTTGATGGTTTCAACTACTTAATTGAGCAAACAAAAAAAGCAGAAGAAGAGTTTGCCATG
>JBGUER010000021.1:0-24848 GCA_041821285.1 Clostridiaceae bacterium | reverse complement strand
AAAGAAATAAATATAATGACAAAAGACGGAAAAATAAAAAATGATAAGATAAGAAAATATAATCAAATAGACCATTATGTTGAGGTTCTAGATGGTTTATTTGATAAACTTCCTAGAAAAAAGACCATAAATATATTGGATTGCGGATGTGGAAAATCATATTTATCCTTTGTATTAAATTATTATTTAACAGAGGTTAAAAAAATAAAATGTCATTTCATAGGTATAGATATATCTGAAGGTGTAATAGAGTCATCAAAAAAAATGGCGGAGGATTTAGGGTATAGGAATATGGAATTTCATGCTTTAGATATAAATGAATACAAGAAGGATAAAGATGTAAATGTAGTTTTGTCACTTCATGCCTGCGATACCGCAACGGATATGGCTTTAGCCTTTGGAATAAAGGTAAAATCTGATATAATAATAGCTGTGCCATGTTGCCATAAAGAAATGCTTAATAATTATAGCTATGAACCTTTTAAGGATATATTAAAACATGGTATATTAAAATCAAGAATTGCCGACGCTTTAACAGATGGGATGAGGACTTTGATGTTAGAAGCCAATGGTTATGAAACATCTATAGTTGAATATATATCACCTCTTGAAACACCTAAGAATCTTATGATTAGAGCCATAAGAAAAGGTGATGAGGATGATGATAAAATGTCTGATTATTATAAATTAATGGCGGATTTAAATGTAACACCCGCTTTATATAAATACTTAAATGAAATTTAATGGAGGATTATAATGAATAAAATAGTTAAACCATCTATATTACCAGGATTTATGGAGCTTCTTCCTAAGGAGCAAATAGCTTTTAATAAAATAAAGGATATAATAGAAAGTACATATGAAAAATTTGGATTTATTCCAATAGATACACCAGTAATAGAAAAATCTGAAGTGCTTCTTGCAAAAGGTGGAGGAGAAACTGAAAAGCAAATATATAGATTTGAAAAAGGAGATACTGACCTTTCTTTAAGGTTTGATTTAACAGTTCCTTTAGCTAGATATGTAGCACAACATACAAATGATTTGAATTTTCCTTTTAGAAGATACCACATAGGAAAGGTATACAGAGGAGAGAGAAATCAAAAGGGAAGATTTAGAGAATTTTATCAATGTGATATAGATATTATCGGAAATGGTAAATTGAGCATAATAAATGATGCTGAAATTCCAAGTGTTATATATTCTATATTTAAGGAACTTGATTTTGGACCTTTTACTATAAGAATAAATAATAGAAAATTATTAAATGGATTTTTTACTGAAGTTACAGATATAGATAAATCTAGCATATTGAGAACCATTGATAAAATAGATAAAATTGGTAAAGACAATGTAGTAGATGAACTTTTAATTCTTGGCGTTTTAAATGAATCTATAGATAGGATATTAGAATTTATCAGTATAAAAGGAAGCAATGATAGTATATTAGAAGGACTTAAAAATTTAAAAATAGCAAATGAAGAATTTAATGAAGGTTTAAATGAACTTAATCAGGTAGTTCACTATATAAGAGGTTTTAATGTTCCTGAAGAAAATTTTGTCATAGATTTAACTATAGCTAGAGGGCTTGATTATTATACAGGAACTATATATGAAACTCAATTAAATGATTATAAATCTATAGGTAGTGTATGTTCTGGAGGAAGATATGATAATTTGGCAGAATATTATACTAAATCAAAACTTCCTGGAGTTGGGATATCTATAGGGTTAACAAGATTGTTTTATCAGCTTAATGAGGCAAATCTTATTAAATTTGACGATATAGCTAGTTCATCTAAAGTGATTATTATACCTATGGGAGATTTTGTAGACTATTCTATAGAAGTAGCTAATAGTTTGAGAGCTAATGATATAAATTGTGAAATATATTTTGAAGATGGAAAAGTAAAAAAGAAATTTGGATACGCAGATAAGCTTGGAGTTTCTTATGCCATTATTATAGGTGAAGAGGAAAAAGAAAAAAGTCTTGTTTCCGTTAAAAACTTAAAAACAGGGGAACAAACGCAAGTAACGCTAGAAGAAGCTATAAGTATTATAGAATAAGGAGATTTTATGTTTAAAAATATTGTTTGGGATTTTGATGGAACTATATTTGATACTTATGAAGGAATAGTGGATTCATTAGAGTTTACTTTAAAAGAGGAAAATATTTATCCAAATAGAGAGGAAATGTTAGGTAATCTTAAATTATCTTTAAAACATACTTTGGAATTTTATGGTAAAGAATACGATTTTGATGCAGAAAAAGCTGCGGAAAGGTTTTATATTTATGAAGAAACCATTGGATTAAAAAAAATGTTTCCCTTTCCTAATTTAGAAGAAATTTTAAATTATGTAAATTCAAAAGATAAAGATAATTATATATATACTCATAGAGGGGGTTCTACAAATCTTCTTATTGATAAATATAATCTTAATAAATATTTTAAAGATATAGTTACTAAAAATCATAAACTTAAAAGAAAACCTGATGGCGAAGGATTTTCCTATATTATAGATAAGTATAATTTAAAAAAAGAAGAAACTTTAGCTGTTGGAGATAGGGAACTTGACCTTTTAGCTGCTAAAGATGCTGGGATAAAAAGTTGTTTGTTTATATCAAGGGGGTCATCTTTTTCAAAAACAGCAAATTACACAATAGATAATTTGTTAGAAATAAAAAAAATAATATAAAAATAAGAGGGGGGATTAAGAATGATAGAAGTAAATAATCTTTGTAAACAATTTAAAAAAACTAAAGCAGTAGATTCCATTAGTTTTAATGTTCAACAAGGAGAAATAGTTGGTCTTTTAGGAGAAAATGGAGCTGGTAAAACTACTAGTTTAAGATTACTTGCAACTATGTTAAAACCAACAGGGGGAACTGCTAAGATAAATGGCCACGACATACAAGAAGAACCATATAAAGTTCGTAGTGAAATAGGAATTTTATTTGGAGGAGAAGTTGGGCTTTATGATAGGTTAACAGCAAGAGAAAATATAGAGTATTTTGCAAAATTAAATGGATTAGATGCAAAAGAAACAAATTCTAGCATAGAATATTTAGTTAAAATGCTTAGTATGGAAGACTTTATTGACAAAAGAGTGGGAAAATTTTCTAGAGGTATGAAACAAAAGGTTGCAATAGCAAGATCTATTGTTCATAATCCAAAGATTATGTTATTCGATGAACCTACATCAGGGCTTGATGTTTCAGCATCAAGAATAGTACAAGATTTTATAAAAAAATGTAAGGAAGATAACAAGGCTATTATTTTTTCAAGCCATTCAATGCAGGAAGTAGAAAGGCTTTGTGAAAGGGTTATTATTATTCATAAGGGCAGGATAGTAGAAGACGGAACTTTAGAGCATATTAAAGAGAAATATAAAAATAAAGATTTAGAAGAAGTTTTCATGAAATTGGTAGGTGAAGAAGTTGAATAGTATAACATTTTTAGTTTTTAAAAAAGAAATAGTAGATTTGTTTAGAGATAAGAAAACTGTTTTTATGGCTATTATTATTCCACTTATTATATTTCCAGTTATTTTTGGGGTAATGGGAAAGGCTATGGAGAGTAGCGAGAAATCAGTTGAAAACAATATGAAAATAGCAATACAAGGGGATGTAAACTCAAGCCTTTATGACTATATAAAAGGTCAAGAAGGAATTAAATTAGTAGAAAGTGAAAATATAAATAAAGATGTAAAAAAGGGCGATGTTTTAGCTGCTGTTATTATTCCAGATGGTTTTGACAATAATATAGATGAAGAGAATATGCCAAAACTTGAGATAATATATGATAATTCAAGTCAATCTTCTATGATCGTAGAAGGGAAAATATCAAGTTATATACAAGCTTATTCTAATGAAATAATAGTTAAAAGACTTGGGAATAAAGGAATAGATGTTAGTATATTAACGCCTATAGAATCTGTTTATACTACAGTTGAGGAAGAAGAAAGTGGAATGGGTAAATTTATGATAAGCTTGCTTCTACCACTAATGGTTGTATTATATAGCGTAACAGGTCCTCTTGCGGCAGCTACAGATCTAGGAGCTGGTGAAAAAGAAAGGGGAACTATAGAACCACTTCTTACTACAAAAGCTAGTAGAATGTCCCTTCTTTGGGGTAAATTCTTGGCAATAACGGTAATGGGACTGTTAACTAATATTTCCGCACTTTTGGGACTTATGATTGCATCTACTCAAACAAGTGGATTCTTCGGAGAAGGAGCTAGTTTTTCTCTAGATACTAAGACTATTTTATTAATAGGACTAATTGCAATACTAACCACTATGGTTTTTGGAGCTCTAGAGCTATCTATAAGCATATTTGCTAGAAGCTTTAAAGAAGCTCAAACATATTTATCTCCATTGACGATTATAGCGCTTATCCCAACCTATGCAACTTATATGCTAGATGGTAAAAATATACCTTCATTTTATTTTCATATTCCATTAAGTAATGTAGTTTGTTTAATAAAAGAATTTATTAATGGGGTTTATAATTATAATCATATATTTATAACTTTTGGTTGGACTATTATATATATTTTAGCTTCAATACTTCTTGCTAGATTTATGTTTAATAGAGAAGAAGTTATATTTAGGACATAAAAATAAAGAGTGGCTTGCCACTCTTTTATAATGCCTTATGATTATATTGTGAGTTTGTATTTTTTTTATTTCGCTTAAATAAGGATTTAAACGTTTTCATGGAGGCTACTATTCTAGCTTTTCTTTTTTTAGTTCTTAATCTTTGATTGAAATTAACATGAATAACATTGTCCTTCATGATACCACATCCTTTTATTTTATACTATAAGTATACTACTAAATTTATAGAATGTTAAGAAAATTAAGAAAATTATTATTGCTAATTCTATTATTAAAATATTATGTTATAATATAGTAAGTTTTAAAATTTAGTACAATTAAAATATTATATTAAGAAGGTGATTTTATGAAGAAAAAATACCTAGGATTAATAATGATAATAATAGGAGTCTTAATAGTAGGTGGAGCTTTAGCTATGAGATTTTATGGCATACAAAAACAAAATAATATGATTAAAAATTATGAACAAGCTTTAGAAGAAATGGATAAAACTAAAGATAAAACTAAAGATGGAGATAGTACTGACGATAGTGATTATAATCCCGATCTAGCGGCACCCACATTAGATATAGAAGGAACAATTGGAATAATAAAAATTCCTAAAATAGATTTAAAAGTAGCTATAGGTGATGGAGTTGATATGGATACTTTAAAATATGCTGTTGGCCACTACACGGATTCAGTTTATCCTGGAGATGTAGGTAATTGTAGTATAGCAGGTCATAGAAGCTATACATATAGCGAATATTTTAATAGATTAGATGAAGTGGAAATTGGTGATGAAATTTTAATTGTTACATCAAACGGGGAATTTACTTATAAAGTTTATGATAAATTTATAGTTGAACCTGAAGAAACTTGGGTTTTAGATGATTCAAAAGATAGTGAATTAACTTTAATAACTTGTACTCCTGTAAGGTCTGCAACTCATAGATTGATAATAAAAGGTAAATTAGAATAAATATTAACAAATTATCAACAATTAAGTCACAACTTGTTGATAAGTAGAATTAACTATAGGTTATTAACAAGTTTATCAACACAATAAAGGATGTTATACACAATGTATGTTTATAAATCAAATAAATGGTGGACAACTTGTTTATATAGATTTTGAAAGAAGATATTAATTAGGGGGATTATTATGTTGTTAAAGATTTTATTAGTTGTATTGGTTGTTATAGTTATTATAGTTATAATGGGATTGCTTAAAATAACATCTATGTTTTATAACCAAACTGTTTTAAGAAAGATTTGTACTAAGGAAGATTTAATAAAAGAACAGATAGAAAGAGGACTAATAGACGAGAAAGCATATGAAAAGTTAGAAAAAGAAAATTTTGAAGTTGAGACTTTTGATAAACTAAAATTAAAGGGAGTAATAATAGATAATAAAAGTGACAAAACTATTATTCTTGTTCACGGTATAACTGTAAGTTTAGAATGGTCTATAAAATATATAAATATGTTTTTGAAAAGAAAATGGAATGTAGTAATATATGATCAAAGAAGACATGGGGATAGTGAGGGAACATACAGTACTTATGGATTTTATGAAAAACAAGATGTAGATGTTTTGGTTAATTATTGTATTAAGAGATGGGGACAAAATTCAATTATAGGGCTTCATGGTGAATCTATGGGAGCAGCTACCGTTCTCCAATATGCATCAATAAATAAATATGTTAAATTTATTATTGCAGATTGTAGTTTTTCTAATCTTATAAAAGAATTTAAATACAATGTTAAAACTGATTTTAAACTAAATGGAGGATTTCTTATTGCTTTAACTAGTATGAGGGCTAAAAGATTAGCTAAATTCAATTTTAAGGATGTAAGTCCGTTAGATGTTATAAAAGATAATGACATTCCAGTTATGTTTGCACATGGTGACGAAGATAAACTTGTTCCTGTAGAGATGAGCATAGAAATGTATGAAGCTAAGAAAAAAAATAAAAAACTTTATATTGCCAAGGGCGCAGGACATGCAAGAGCTATAGAAGTAGATAGAGAAGAATATGAAAAACAAGTTATGGAATTTGTTGATGATGTATTAGCTGGTAAATATAAATAAAATGGGGCCTCATTACCTAGAGGCCTCTTCTGTTTTTATAGAACTTCCTATTAAATGGTTTATTTCATTTATTTCTGATGGAGTTAGGTATCTCCATTTACCTGTTTTTAAATCTAAAGGAATGTTCATTATTCGAATTCTCTTAAGCTTTATTACTTTATAATCAAAAACTGCGCACATTTTTCGTATTTGTCTATTTAAACCTTCGGTAAGTATTATTCTAAATAAAGTATCATTTTCTCTATATATTTTGCACGGTTTTGTACAGGTTCCAAGTATAGAAACACCATTTTTCATAGAGGATATGAATTCATTATTTATTTTTTTATTTACCCAGACTAAATATTCTTTTTCGTGGTTATTCCCAGCTCTTAAAATTTTGTTAACAATATCGCCGTCATTTGTTAATAAAATTAATCCTTCTGAGGGTTTATCCAATCTTCCTATGGGAAATATTCTTTTGGGATAATTAATATAGTCAATAATATTGCCAGCTATCTTATGCTCAGTAGTACAAGTTATTCCAATAGGTTTATTAAAAGCTAAGTATACTTTATCATTTGTAGTTTCAATTGCTTTTCCTTTGAATATAACTTTATCGCTAGAAGATATTTTATCTCCTAAAGAAGCTATTTTCTCGTTAACTAAAACAAGCCCATTTGATATAGCGGTATCAGCTTCACGCCTTGAACATAGTCCTTTATCACTTATATATTTATTTAATCTTATTTCATTCATTTTAGTGTCCCTTCATTTAGATTATGTATTTGATTTTAGTTATCTTACTTTTGCGCTTTAATCATGATATAATATGATTATGGTATAAAAAATATTTCGGTTGAATTTTGGGGTTTTAATCATAATAATACTTATATAGATATTATTATAAACAAAATAATAAAAAATATAAAGGAGTTAGTTCTATGTTTAGTAAAATAAGATATTTATTAGCTTATATTATGATTATTGGTGGAGCACATATGTGTTACGTATTTTATGGTAAGAAATCCTACATAGTATATTTTGCATTTTCTATTGTACTTATTCTAAAAGGAGTAGTAGAATGTGTAAGATATTTATCTAAAAAAGGTATAAATTCTTTTGAGAATATTTTATTGAGAAAAAGGAATATATTAAGCACTGTTATTGTGCTTATATCATTTTCTTTATTAATATATTTAGGATATTATTTTTATAAAAGCTTTATAGGGTCTACATTAGTTATATCTGGATTTAATGCATTTTTAAAAACTTTAATAACACTAATAGATTTATTTGCTGCTTTAGTATTTTTCCTTATTATTTTAATAGATTATCTTTTGCTTTCAACTAAAAAATATCAGATTGAACAAGGTATAAAGGAATCAGGGAAAGAAGGAGAGAAGCTTGTATATAAAGAACTTAAAAAGTATACTAAGAATAATAAAAATACAATATTGTATAAAAACATTTTACTCAAGTATCAGGAATTTGATAATATCTTAGTTACAGAAAAAGCTATAATAAATATAGAGGTGAAAAATTATAGAGGTAAAAATGTTAAATTAAACATAGATGAGAATGGAAATTGGACAAAGGAAAAATATAAAAAACGAGTTTCTATTATTTCACCAAAAGAACAAATAGAAAGACATAGAGATGTATTAGATTCAATTTTTCAAGATAAATATAAGATATATGATATATTAGTTTTAGCTAATGATAATATTATTTTAGAAGGATCAAGAAATTTTCCATATAAAATAGTAAAATTATCTAATGTAATTAGCTATATAGACAAAATAGAAAGTGGAGAAAATTATAAAAAAGAAGATTTTAATGAAATAAAAAAACTTATAAAGAATAATAAAGAAGATAAAAGAAATTAAAGCTGCTTTTTAGCAGCTTTTAATTTCTTCAAAATATAATAACGAAGCACTTAAAGAGCAAAATAGAAAAATAGGTATATTCTTAGTACCTATAACTAAAATAAACGGTGTTAATGAATTAACAATTTTAACTGCATTATAAAAATTTTTTAACAATAAACAAAAAAATAATAATATAAGCAATATGGTTATACCCCATAGGGGTAAATACAGTAGTAGACAGGAATAGAGGACTATATTCTCTTCCTGTTTTTTTTGTTTTACAAAAGGAGAAATATGTATTGCAATTAGTGAAATAAAAATCAATGATAGATTTATATATTCATTGTTAGTATAATTAAAATACCATAAAAGATATGGGAAAAGAGATTTGGTAAATCCTGAAAAAAATGATAAAAAATCCATACAATTTGAGTTGTTCTTATTAAATAATTTTATGAAAATAGAATTTAATGGAATAAAACCATATATAAAACTTGATATAAATAATATGAAATACATAAAAACACCCCTTAAAATGTCATAAGTACATTATACCAAATATTTACAAAGGAGGAAACAGAATGAAAAGATATATGAAGTATTTTATTATTTCAATAATATCGCTAGCTGTGGTAGTGATATATTTTGCAGGCGAATCTAAAATTAATACTAATACAGAAAGAGTAGATATACAAGGTGTTCCAACTGTTATTGAATTGAAAACGCCAACTTGTCCAGTATGCAAAGAAATGGAACCTATTATGGAATCTTTAGGTGAAAGCTATATTGGAAAGGCTAATATAAAAATAATAGATTTATATGATGAAAAAACTTATGCAGAAAAATATAATGTAACTGCTGTTCCTACTATTATATTTTTAGATGAAGATGGAAATCTATATTATAAATATGTAGGATATATGGAGGAACAGGATATAGAAGAGATATTAAATGAAATGGGTGTTAAAAAAGATGTTTAATAATTTTATAAATGCATTAAATACAAATATACTTTTGTCATTAATAATAGCCTTTTTAGCTGGATTAGTATCTTCATTTAGTCCATGTATTTTATCTACATTACCACTTATAATAGGGTTTAATAAAAATAAGGGAGTTAATGAAAAACGTACAGCATTTAAATATTCACTTTATTTTAGTCTTGGTCTTATAATGACATTTACAATAATGGGAATAATAGTTTCATTTTTAGGTAGAATATTAGTAGGGTTAGGAGGATATTATTTATTAATACTAGGTATTATAATGATAATATCTGGTCTTCAGATTTTGGAAATGATTAAAATTAGAAAAGATTCTTGTAAAATTCCTAAAAAAAATAACGGATTTATATCAGCCTTTTTTCTTGGGATATTAGGAGGGGCGCTAGCTTCACCTTGTGCTACGCCAGTACTCTCGGCTATTTTGGCTTTTGCAGCAGGAAAGTCTAATATATTATTTGGAGGTTTATTATTATTGTTTTATTCTATAGGGTATTCTATTGTAATAATAATAGCAGGTACTTCTATAGGAGTTGTAGAGTCATTAAATAATAATCCTAAAACTAAAAAAATCGGTAATATCTTAAAAAATATTCTAGGAATAATAGTTATTCTTTTAGGGTTATATCTTGTATATTTATCTAAGTAAAAAAAGATTAGAAATAATATTCTAATCTTTTTTTTATATATTAATCTAATAATCCTTCTTTTTTCAATGTGGATTCTAAATCAGATATTTTATCTGTTAAAATTTTAAATTTTAATTGTATTTCTTTTTTTTCACCATTGTTCTTTAAATCATCTTTTATGTTATCTATGGTGTCTAAAGCTGAGTCTATTTCCTTTTGTGCTAGTTCAATATTATTATTCATAATATCCTCCTTAATTATATTTAGTTTTATATTCATTTAATTTTTTTTCATCTTTTGGGTCTTCAATAAATGGTGCTGTAAATTTGAAGTTTTTTTCAAAGCCGCAATTAGAGCAAATGCATTCTACATAGTCATATAGGATGCCATCATCTTCGTAAACATCTATATCCTCTGTTATATAATCACCACCACATATTTCACAAGGAGTTTTAGTTATTATACTAAATTCGCTTTCTACATATTTCATTACATCTAGAATAGTCATATTTTCCTCCGTTATTATTAATTACTTTAAAATGTTAACACGGTTAAAACTATAATGCAACACATATAAATATATAAATTAATAAATAGGAGATATTATGATAAATTACATTTGGTTTTTCATTATATTTATTGGTATTGTTGTAGGTATTTTAACAGGAAATGGTAAAACAGTATCTAATATAATATTAGATAGTGGTGATTATACTGTTAAGCTTATGATGTCTTTAGTAGGAATATTGTGTATTTGGAGTGGGATAATCAAAATAGCTGAAGAAAGTAGACTTAATAAAAAAATAGCCGCACTATTAAAACCTTTATTAAAAATATTATTTAAAGAATCTTCTAAAGATGAAAAATCAATAGATAATATAGCTTTAAATTTAACAGCTAACATGTTAGGGCTTGGTAACGCTGCTACTCCTCTTGGAATAAAAGCTATGGAGAGCATGGAAGAAATAAATAGTAATAAGGAAGTTTTAAGTAATGATATGGTTTTATTTCTTGTGTTGAATGCTGCATCTGTGCAATTCATACCAACTACTATTATATCCATAAGAGCATCACTCCATTCTATAAATCCATCTAATGTTATACTTCCCATAATATTAATTTCTATTATTTCTGCAATTTTAGGAATAACCTATACAAAAATATTAGAAAAATTTTTTTAAGGAGGGCATAGGAAGATATATGGAATATTTAAGAGATTCACTTATAGCTATTTTAATTGGATTCGTTGTTTTTTATGGTATATATAAGAAAGTTAAAGTTTATGATTGCTTTATGGAAGGTGTAATGGAAGGATTAAAAATAAGTATTAAAATTTTTCCACCTATTTTAGCTATGATTTTGGCATATAGAATTTTGTCGCAATCAAATGCTCTTTCATTAATGATTAATGGTTTATCACCTATGTTTAATTCTATAGGTTTTCCAAAGGAATTACTGCCGCTTGTAATAATAAAACCATTATCTGGAAGCGGTTCCATGGGGGTTTTTACTGAAATATTAAGTCAATACGGAGTTGATAGTAAAATAGGAATAATGGCAGCGCTTATTATGGGCAGTACCGAAACTATATTTTATACTTTAACTGTTTATTTAGGTTCTATTAAAATTAAAAAGGTAAGACATGTTATTTGGGCTGCTATATTAACACAATTATCCACTGTTGTTTTAGCAGTTTTATACACAAATTTATTTTATTGAATAAATTTGTGTGATTTATTGCCTAAGGTCATATAATGATTTAATATATAGTATATAGGTTATATATTATTAACTAAGCTAAAAAGATTAAAAGGAGAAAACAAATGCCCGCATTAAATTTTTTAATTAAACCATCATCTAGTATGTGCAATTTAAGCTGTAAATATTGTTTTTATAATTCGTTATCTGAAAAGAGAAATATTAAATCTTATGGATTTATGGAAATAGATACTTTGGAAATTATAATAAAAAAAGGGTTATCAGAAGCTGAAGGTTCGTGTACTTTTGCATTTCAAGGTGGAGAGCCTACACTTATAGGATTAGATTTTTATAAAAAATTAATAGAATTTGAAAAAAAATATAATGTAAAAAGCCTAAAAATAAATAATGTTCTTCAAACTAATGCAACACTTATTGATGAAGATTGGGCTAGTTTTTTAGCTAAAAATAAATTTCTTGTAGGGATATCCTTAGATGGTCCTAAAGATATAAATGACCTACATAGAATATATAGTGACGGAAAGGGAAGTTACAATAAGATAATAAAAGCTATTTCATATCTTGATAAATATAAGGTAGAATATAATGTTTTATCTGTTGTCACAGCTAGTGTAGCAAGATATGGAAGAAAAGTATATGATTTTTATAAAAAGAATAATTTTAAATATTTTCAGTTTATTCAGTGTCTTGATCCATTAGGAGAAGAATTCGGTGGCAATAAATTTTCATTAAAACCTGAAGCTTATGGGAAATTTTTATGTGACGTATTTGATAAATGGTATGAGGATATTCTAAAAAATGATGCTGTGTCAATTAGGTATTTTGATAATTTAGTAAGTATGATTCAGGGGGGAAGGCCTGAAGCATGCGGAATGAGCGGAATATGTTCTTGCGAATATGTTATAGAAGCAGATGGGGGAGTTTATCCTTGCGATTTTTATGTTTTAGATAAATGGTGTATGGGAAATATAAAAGATAAGAGTGTTGAAGAATTATTTTACTCACAGGCTGCTCAAGATTTCATTAAGGTATCTACTAATGTAGATGAGAAATGTAGAACATGCAAATGGCTTAACATATGTAGAGGTGGATGCAGAAGGCATAGGGAGCCAATACTAGGGGAGATACCATCATTAAATTATTTTTGCAAGTCTTATGAAATGTTTTTTGAACATTCTATTGAGAGACTAGAATTTTTAGCAAATAGGTTTTAATAAAGGTTTAATATATAATTATTAAGGGGTGGTTAAATGATTGAATTATCAAATGTTAGTAAAAGTTTTAACGGAAAGGTAAAGGCAGTAAATGACATTAATATTACCATAAAAGATGGGGAGATATTTGGGTTTTTAGGACCTAATGGAGCAGGGAAAACTACAACAATAAAAATGATAACAGGAATATTAAAACAAGATAGTGGGGATATAAAATTAAATGGAATAGATATGAATAAAACTCCTTTACAGGCAAAAAAACAATTTGGATTTGTGCCAGATAGCCCAGATATGTTTCTTAAATTAAAAGGGTTGGAATATTTAAATTTTATGGCAGATATATATGAAGTTCCTAAATCAGATAGGACACAAAGAATAGAGGATTTATCAGAAAGATTTGAAATAAAGGATGCTTTAAAAGATCAAATGGCTAGTTATTCTCATGGAATGAGGCAAAAATTAATTTTAATGGGAGCACTAATTCACAATCCTTCTATATGGATATTAGACGAGCCTATGACAGGACTTGACCCAAAAGCTTCATACACATTAAAAAAGATGATGAAAGAGCATAGTGAAAGTGGTAAATCTGTTTTCTTTTCAACTCATGTTTTAGAGGTAGCAGAAAAATTATGTGATAGGATTGCAATTATTAATAAGGGAGAAATTTTGTTTTGCGGAACAATAGATGAAATGAAGGAACACTTTAGGGGCAGTGATTCCTTAGAAAATATGTTTTTAAGGATGACTGAAAATGAAAGAGATATTTAATTTAACTAAGGTTTTATTTAAGACATCAGGAAGTCTTTTCGGATTTGAAGGAAAAAATAAAACTAAAAAGACAATACTATTTTTAGTTTTAATTTTATTTGGATTTCTACCCCTTGCCATTTCTTTTACATTTTTTATTAATAGTGCTTATAATGCGTTAAGTACTATTAATCAACAAGGAGTTATAGTAAGCCTTATTTTGTCATCTATTTCTCTTGTTATATTTGTTATGGGAATATTTTATATATTAAATGTATTTTATTTTTCAAAGGATATAGAAAATCTTTTGCCACTGCCAATAAAAAGTTCACACATATTAAGTTCTAAATTTATAATATCTATTTTTTATGAATTAATATTTGTATCTATATTTTATTTTCCAGCTGTTATTACTTATGGTGTAAAAGATAGTGCTGGAGTATTATATTATTTATATATGATAATGATATTTTTCATTTTGCCAGTTATTCCTTTAACACTAGCTACTATAATAGATATTTTAGTTATGAGGTTTTCTAATTTAAGTAAACATAAGGAACTTGCAAAAGTTTTAGGTGGTATTTTAGCTTTAGTTTTTGCTATATTGATAAATATATTTATTCAAAAGGGAACAGCTACCATGGCCTCTAGTAAAGATGTAGGTAATCTTATCCTAGAAAAAAATTCTTTGATAGATTTAACATCTAATATATTTTTTACTTCTAAATTTGCAACAACAGCTTTAGTTGAAAGTTTTAAATTAACAGGATTTTTAAATTTTATTATATTCATGGGTTTAAGTATTTTATTCTTTTATTTAATATCTATTTTGGGAAATGGGTTATATATAAAAGGAGTTATAGGAATATCAGAATCACATTCAAAAAGAAAAAAATTAAAGAATGGAGAAATAGGAGAAAAATCTAATATAAGAACTCCAATTATGGCTTATGTTTCAAAAGAAATGAAACCATTATTTAGGACCTCTGTTTATTTTATAAATTGTATTTTAATGAATTTTATTTGGCCTGTATTTTTGCTTATTCCTATATTTACAGAAAAAGATTCTATAAAATTTATTATGAATTTAAATGAATATGTTCAAGATGATTTTGGAAAAGGTTTGTTTATAGCTATATTGTGTGGTTTGGCTATATTTATATCAGCTACAAATCTTGTATCGCCTACTTCAATATCTAGAGATGGAAAGGATTTTTATGTATCGAAATATTTACCAATAAGTTATAGAAAACAAATTTTAGCTAAATTGTTTAGTGGAATTATAATAAGCTCAATTGGCGTGGTTATACTTTTGGTTTTAACTACTATTATAATAAGACCAAATATGATTTTATTTTTGGAAATATTGATATTGTTGCCACTTGCTATTTTGGTTCCAAATCTTTATGGCATTATTATTGATTTGTTTATGCCAAAATTAAAATGGGAATCCGAAGCTAAAGCAGTAAAACAAAATATGAATGGTGTTATTTCTATATTTATTTCCATGGCACTAGCTGGAATTCCTGTAATATTTATTCTGAAAATGAAGTTTAGTTATTTAGTTATTTTCTTTTTATACTTTTCTTTGTATTTAGTGATAGATTCACTTTTATTCTTATTTGTTTATAAAAAAGGACCTAAGATATATGATGAAATTTCTTTCTAAAAAATATTAAGATTAAAATAGAATCTATGAACCATTGAAGGGCTGTTATCCACCAAACGTAGGTTATATTAAAGTTTAAATAAAAAATAAAATAACTTAAAAGTGGAATTCTTATTAGCCAATTTGTTATAAGGGAGATTACAAAAGGAGTTTTTGTATCTCCTTTTCCTTTTAGAGCGCCTGATAAAATCATTGAAACAGCAATAAAAGGTTGTTCTATTGCAGCTATCATTAGACATTTTCCACCAAGAGATATTACATTTGTTTCGTGACCACTAATAAATAAATTTATTAATACATTTGGTATTAATAGAAATATTACAGAACAAAGTGTCATAATAATAAATCCAAGTATTGTGCAGGTTACGGCATATTCGTAAGCTTTTTTATAATTGCCTTCTCCAACTTTATGTCCCACTAAAGTAGTGCATGCTACTGCAAACCCCCAACCTGGCATAAAGGATATGGACTCTATAGTTGTAGTTATTTGATTGGCGGAAAAAGCTATGGTACCAAGATGTATAATAAAGAAAGCACTTAATAGCCTGGCTAAATCTAATGCAGCTTCTTGAAGGGAAGATGGAATTGACAGATATATTATTTCTTTTAAAGATTGTTTTATATTTTTTATATAAGATAATTTTATTTTATATTTTGATATAAATTTTATATAGAAAAGAATAAATATAAATCCAACAAATTGAGCTATAGTAGTTGCAATAGCAGCCCCTTTTATTCCTAAAGATGGAAAACCTAATTTTCCAAATATTAAAATGTAATCTAAGCTTATATTTATTATATTTATGATAAGTGATGCAATAAGAGGAGTTTTGGTATTTCCAAGGCCTCTTAGATAACCATTTAATAGACTCATATTCATATTGAAAAATATGCCTAAAGAGATTATTTTCATATACTGAGTTCCGTAAAATATAACATCTTTAGAAGCACCAGCTAATTTTAAAATAGATTCGGAAAATGAAAAAATAAAAATAGTAATAAATATAGAAAGAATAGCTCCAAATAAAAAGCCTAAACTTCCATATATTTCAGCTTTTTCATAATCATTTCTTCCAAAACTTCGAGCAACTAATGAAGTTATTCCAATTGAAAGTCCCATTGAAATAAAAACATTAACTAAAGAATATATTATTTCAGATGATAAGCCAACACTAGATACTGCTACTTTACCTCCAAAGTTTCCAACCATCATAGTATCAAAAAATCCAATCATCATGTATAAAATCATTTCACCTACAGCAGGAAGGGCCAAATTAAGTACGTCTTTTACTGTTTCTTTTTTAAGCATAAATTACCTATAACCTTTATATTATATTTTTAATAATTATAGCATAAAATTATATTTTATTGCTAAAAATATTGACAGAGGATATATTATGTTTTATGATATAAATTATAAGCAAGGATAGGAAGAGTAGTATTATTTATCATCTAAAGAGAGCTATGTTTGGTGTAAATTAGCGATGAAAGGTAATATGAATATGGCCCTTGAGCTTAATCTTTGAATTATTTAGGAGATTACGTAAGCATACGTTATAATGCAAGGTGATGATAGTCACCTTTAAAGATTTATACTGCGAAGTATAAATGAATTAGAGTGGTACAGCGAAGAATATCGCCTCTATATGCAAAGCATATAGAGGCTTTTTAAATTTAAGGAGGATATTATGGAAAAGAAAACATTTTACATTACAACACCAATTTATTACCCATCAGCTAAACTTCACATAGGAAATACTTATACTACAGTGGCAGCTGATGCTTTAGCTAGATACAAGAGACTTGAGGGCTATGATGTTATGTTCTTAACAGGTACAGATGAACATGGACAAAAGATTCAAAGAATAGCAGAGGAAAACAATGTTTCACCTAAAGAATATGTAGATGAAATAGTAGCTGGAATAAAAGATTTATGGGCTTTAATGGATATTAAATATGATAAATTCATAAGAACTACAGATGATTATCATGTTGAAAATGTTCAAAAAATATTTAAAAAACTTTACGATCAAGGTGATATATATAAAGGTTCATATGAAGGTTGGTATTGTACACCAGATGAAGCATTTTGGACAGAAACTCAATTAGTTGATGGAAATTGTCCTGATTGTGGCAGACCAGTTGAAAAAGCTAAAGAAGAAGCTTATTTTTTCAAAATGTCCAAATATGCGCCTAAACTTCTCGAGTATATAGAAACACATCCTGATTTTATTCAACCTGAATCTAGAAAAAATGAAATGGTGAATAATTTCTTAAAACCAGGACTTCAAGATTTATGTGTATCTAGAACTTCTTTTGATTGGGGAATACCAGTTACTTTTGATGAAAAACATGTAATATATGTATGGATAGATGCTTTATCAAATTATATAACTGCTTTAGGCTACGATAATACAGATAGTGAATTATATAAGAAATTTTGGCCAGCAGATGTTCATCTTATCGGAAAAGATATATTAAGATTTCACACAATATATTGGCCTATTATGTTAATGGCGCTAGATATACCTCTTCCAAAACAAGTTTTTGGTCATGGATGGCTATTAGTTGACGGAGGAAAAATGTCAAAATCTAAGGGTAATGTAGTAGACCCTGTAGTTTTGGTAAATACTTTTGGAGTAGATGCTGTTAGGTATTATCTTTTAAGAGAAATTCCTTTTGGTCAAGATGGATTATTTAATAATGAAATATTTATAAAAAAGATAAATTCAGATTTAGCCAACGATTTGGGAAATTTAGTTTCAAGAACAGAAGCTATGGTAGTTAAATATTTTGGTGGAGTTATTCCAGAAAGTAAGGTTTATGATGAGGTGGATAAGGAACTTATTAGCCTTGCACTAGATACAAAAGATATAGTAAATGAAAAAATAAAAGAGCTTAAAATACCAGAAGCTTTAGACGCTATATGGGAACTTATTGGGAAATCTAATAAGTATATAGATTTAACAACTCCTTGGATTTTAGCAAAGGATGAAAGTAAAAAGGACAGATTAGGAACAGTTTTATACAATTTATTGGAATCTTTAAGAATAGTTTCGGTTTTGGTATCTCCATTTCTTCCTACAACCAGTGAAAAAATGCAAAAACAGCTTTTGATTGATGAAATAAGCTATGAAAGTTTGAATTCTTTTGATGGAACAAAACCAGGGACAAAGATTGAAAAAGGTGAAAATATATTCCAGAGAATAGATGTAGATGCAAAACTTAAGGAACTAGAAGAAATAAAAGAAAAACAACTTGAAAAAGCAAATAAAAATAAAATGGTTCCTATAAAAGAAGAAATAACAATAGAAGATTTTGAAAAAATAGATTTAAGATTAGTTAGAGTTTTAGAATGTGAAAAATTAAAGAAATCTAAAAAATTAATGAAGCTTAAAGTAGAATTAAATGGTGAAGAAAGGCAAATCATTTCAGGAATAGCGAATTATTATGAACCTGAAGAGCTTATTGGTAAAAAAGTTGTGCTAGTAGCAAATTTAAAGCCTGCTAAATTAAGAGGAGAAATATCGGAAGGTATGATTTTAGCATCATCAGATGCAGAGGAAACTAAACTTGTAGTACTTTCAGTAGATGAAGATTTGCCAACAGGAAGCGAAGTTAGATAATACAAAAATTATGTAATTAGAAAATTTTATAAAATAAAAAATCCATGAATCTCATGGATTTTTTTTATTTATACTTTCATTACATCAACTGCCTGTTCTCCTTTTGCTCCATTTGTTATTTCAAAGGAGACTTTATCACCTTCTTCTAAGGATTTAAAGCCTTCTGTTTTTATTCCAGAAAAATGTACAAAAACATCATTTCCTTCCTCAGTAGTTATGAATCCAAATCCTTTTTGAGCATTAAACCATTTAACTGTTCCAATCATTTATTAAAAACCTCCTGAATTAAAATTTATAATACTATTGTGTGTAGAAATTTATTTATTATTCAAGATAGAAATTAAGTGATATAATAAAAATATTAGATTGGATAAAAAATGATTATTTTAAATACATTTATGGAGGATATATTATATGGAAAAATCAAAAGTTTATTTTGTTAATATGAGAACAAAACCAAATGAAAACATGCTGGATAAGTTAGGGAAATTGCTAGAAAAATCTGGTATGGAGAAAATAGATTTTAAAGATAAATTTACAGCTATAAAAATTCATTTTGGTGAACCTGGAAATTTATCGTATATAAGACCTAATTATGCAAAAAAAGTAGTTAATATTATTCAAGATTTAGGTGGAGATGTTTTTTTAACAGATGTAAATACTTTATATTCTGGAAGAAGAGCTAATGCAGTAGACCATTTAAAAGCAGCTATGGAAAATGGATTTAATCCTATGGCTGTAGATTGCAATGTAATAATAGCAGACGGATTAAAAGGAACAGAATATAGAGAAATTGAAATAAATAAACCACATTGCAAAACTGCCAAAATAGGGTCAGCTATAGCAGATGCAGATATTTTGATATCTATGAATCATTTTAAAGGTCATGAAATGACCGGTTTTGGAGGGGCAATAAAAAATCTTGGAATGGGTTGTGGTTCAAGAGGTGGAAAACTTGAAATGCATTCAGCTTCAAAACCAAAGATAAATAAAAATAATTGCGTAGGTTGTAAAATGTGTGTTAATAATTGCTCTCAATTGGCAATAATATTAGATGAAAATAAAAAAGCTGAAATAAATTATGACAAATGTGTAGGTTGTGGTCAATGTGTAGCTGTTTGTCAATTTAATGCAGCTCAAGTTATATGGAATGAATCTGCGGATATTGCTAATGAAAAAATAGCTGAGTATGCTTTAGCTACAGTAATGAATAAACCTAATTTTCATATAAATTTCATTATGAATATATCACCCAATTGCGATTGTTGGAATAGTAACGATGCATCTATAGTTCCTGATATTGGTATTGCTGCTTCTTTCGACCCAATAGCTTTAGATAGAGCTTCTGTAGACCTAGTAAATAAAGCAATGCATAATGTAAATTCTGTTTTAGATGATGGAAAATATAAAGATGAAGAAGATAAATTTTCTCATATTCATCCAGATACAAATTGGGAATCTGGTTTAATACATGGAGAAAAAATAGGACTTGGAACACAAAATTATCAGTTAATAAATATAGATTAGATTTTGGAGGTTTTTTATGATATTTGATTCACATGCTCATTACGACGACGAAGCCTTCGATAATGACAGAGATGAAGTTATAGCTAGTATTAAAGAACAAGGGATAGTAGGTGTTTTAAATTGTGGATCTTCTATGGAAGGTGCAATAAAATCATTAGAATTATCTAAAAAATATGATTTTTTTTATTCAGCTTTAGGTATACATCCTGAATATGCAGATAAAATAATTGATAATGATTTAGACAAAATAGTGGATTTATGTAAATATGAAAAAGTAAAAGCTATAGGAGAAATAGGGTTAGATTATTATTATGAGGAGAATCCGTCAAGGAAAATTCAAAAACAAACTTTTATAAACCAAATGGAAATAGCTAAAAAATTAGACCTTCCTGTGGTTCTGCATATAAGAGAAGCATTTTCTGATTCTTTAGAAATTATAAAAATGTTTCCTGAAGTTCATGGTGTAGTTCATTGTTTTTCTGGAAGCGAGGAATTTGCTAAAGAATGTATAAAAAGAGGATATTATATTGGATTCACAGGAGTGGTAACATTTAAAAATGCTAAAAAGGTATTGGATGTTGCAAAATATGTTCCTTTAGATAGGATGCTCGTAGAAACTGATTGTCCTTATATGGCACCAGTTCCTTTTAGAGGAAAGAGAAATTATTCACCATATATTAAATATATAATAGAAAAATTATCAGAGGTTAAAGGAATAAACTCTAAAGAAATGGAATATATTACAATTAGTAATTCGAAAAACTTGCTAAATATATTAAAATAGTGTAAACTAACTTTACTAATGAATACTACCATATTAATGACTAAATATTCGGACTCATAATTTTATTTGTTATGCACACAGATGCATTTAGACAGTCAGAAGTAAAAAAATGAGAGTAAAATTTGACAAGATTGGTTTTAGTAACTATAATGTTAAAAGTCTGCTCTTACTTTTAGGAGGTAGTTTCAAATGTTACAAAAATTTATAGGTGGCCTAAAGAAAAATTTTAAGAATGGCCCATTAATTATAGCAATGGCAGTTGTAATTGGTATAGCTGTTTCACTTGTTATAGTAGGATTTAGAAAAACTATAGTTATCAATATTGATGGGAAAGAAAAACAAGTAGTATCTTTTAGAGGTACAGTTACAGAAGTTTTAGAAGATAACAAGGTTATTTTAAGTCCAAAAGACAAGACAACACCTGAATTAGATAGTGAAATTGAAGATGGAGATATGATTAAAATAAAAACTGCAATAAATGTAGAAGTTCAGGTAGATGGAAATGACTTAAAAATACAGTCTGCAGAAGACAATGTAGGCGATATGCTTTTAGCGGAAGAAATAGAAATAAGACAGGATGATAAGATTACTTCAGATATAGCTACGCCATTGTATGATGGAATAGTTATAAATATCACAAGAGTAGATACTAAAATAGTTGAAGAAACTGAACCTATATCTTATGCAACCATAGTTAAATCAGATGATACTATGGTAAGAGATACTACTAAAGTTACTCAAGAAGGTGTAGAGGGTGAAAAGCAAATAACTCATAGTCTTGTTTATGAAGATGGTGAAGTTGTTACTGATACTATAATATCTGAAGAAACAATTAAAGACCCTGTTGACGAAATAGTTATGAAGGGAACACTAGGAGTTTTAAATGTAGCTTCTAGAGGTGGAGCTTTATACTATAATGATTCTTTCACAGTGAAGGCAACAGCATATACAGCTGCAAGCTGTGGGAAAGACCCATCAAGTGCTGGTTATGGGAGAACAGCTACAGGAACCTATGCAAATAGGGATGAATCTTCTTATAGCACAGTGGCGGTGGATCCTAATGTTATTCCGTATGGTACCAAGCTTTATATAGAAGGATACGGGCTAGCTATAGCAGAGGACACAGGTGGAGCAATAAATGGTAATAGATTAGATCTATACTATAATAGCCTGTCTGATTGTTATAGTTGGGGAGTACGTTATGTGAAAATTTATATTTTAAAGTAAAGAGGGGACCATAGGGTCCTCTTTTACTTTAAGAATGGAGGAATTATGATAAAAGAAGTAATAGTTGTCGAAGGAAGAGATGATGTCACAGCTGTAAAAGCTGCTGTAGAAGCGGAAATTATATCTGTTTCTGGATTTGGAATAAATGCAAAAACAATAGAAAAAATACAGGAAGCTCAAACAAGACAAGGTGTTATTGTATTTACAGATCCAGATTTTGCAGGAGAAAAGATTCGAAGAATAATATCTAAAAGAGTAAAAGGTGTAAAGCATGCATACATATCAAAACAGCAAGGGTTAAAAGATGGAGATATAGGTGTTGAAAATGCTAAACCAGAAGCTATTATATCTGCTTTAGAAAAAGCTAAGTGTGAGATAGTTGAAAAAGAGAAAATATTTAATTATCAAGATATGTTATATTTTAAATTAACGGCAGATAAAGAAGCTAAAGCAAGAAGGCAAATGTTAGGCGAAATACTTGGCATTGGATATTCAAATGCAGCTCAAATGATAAATAAGTTAAATAATTATGGAATATCAAAAGAAGAATTTTTGCAAGCAATGAATAAAGTAGAAAGGAATGTATAATGGATAAAAATAAAACTGTTGAGATTTTAAAAAAATATGATTTTAAATTTACTAAGAGTTTAGGACAAAATTTTTTAATAGATGATAGAGTATTAGATGATATAATAGAAAGTTCAAATATATCAAAAGATGATATTGTAATCGAAATAGGACCAGGATTTGGAGCTTTGACTAGAAAATTACTTGGAAAAGCTAAAAAGGTTATTGCTATAGAACTGGATTCATCTCTTATACCTATTTTAGAGGAAGAATTAGAAGAGTTTGATAATTTAGAAATAATAAATGAAGATGCTTTGAAATATGATTTTAATAACTTAAATACTGAGGGTTCTAAATTTAAAATAGTTGCCAATCTTCCATATTACATAACTACTCCTATATTATCTAAATTAATTGATTATAGAAACATTATATCTTCTATAACAATAATGATTCAAGAAGAAGTGGCTAGACGTATAGTATCTAAACCAAATTCAAAAGATTATGGAGCTTTGTCAATATATATTCAATTATATTGTAATACATCTACTGTAACTAAGGTTAAATCTACTGCATTTATGCCTCAACCTAAGGTTGATTCTCAAGTGATAAAACTTGAATTTCTTGATAAACCTAAGGTAGATTTAATAAATGAAGAATATTTCTTTAAAATAGTTAGAAGTTCATTTAATCAAAGAAGAAAAACTTTATCAAATTCTCTTAAAAGTTTAGGACTTAGTAAAGAAGATTTAATGAAATCATTTGAGGTGTCAGATATAGACCCTATTAGGAGAGGTGAAACTTTAAGTATAGAAGAGTTTGCTTTGCTTTCTAATAATATGGTAAAAATAAAATAGTTAAAAAATACAAAATGGTAAATATTTTTGTTTTCCTAACATATATTATAATGAGTAATATATTTGGAGGGACATTATTTGTCGCAGAAAAAAAATTATAGCAGATATTTTATAATATTACAGGAAGATGATAAAAATTATGGGTTAACTTCTGAAAAATTACCCTCTGGCTATGCCAAAGTTGAAATGAAAAACGAAATGTGTAAAGTAACATTTTATGTTCAAAATTTAAAAAATACTTCTGATGGTTATAGCATGGCATTAATTTGCGGTAAAAAAGAAAAGAAACAAATTCTGAAATTGGGTAAATTGAACATAGATGATTTTGGAAGATGTGAAATTGCAAGTGATTATACAATGAATAATATAGGAAATACAAACATTCCTATGAGTGAGATAATAGGAGCTGCTGTTATTAAAACATCGGATAATGATCTTGTTCCTGTAATGAGTGGATTTATAAATTCTAGTGTACCTAAATGGAAAGAATATAATATTGTTAGGGCTAAAAAAGAAGAAACTAATAAATTTGATGAATACGAGAATAGTGTAGAAGAAAAATCAAAACAACTTAAAATTGAAAAACATGAAGTTGAAAATATAAAAACGGAAGAAATTGTAAATAGAATAGAAGATGAGAATAATAAAGAAGAAGTTGAAAATTGCATTAAAGAAAATCAAGGGGTTAATGAAAATATTGAAATTCCAATAGAAGAAGAGCCTAGAAAATGTG
>JBGUER010000020.1:0-25401 GCA_041821285.1 Clostridiaceae bacterium | reverse complement strand
GTATTCTTTGACAGTTCACTAGTTTTTATAACACTTTGTCCTGCAAAATTGACCAATTCTGTAATATTACTTATATTGCGAGCTTGTTCTTCAATACCTCTTGATATTTCTTCAACTGCACTAGTAACAGTTTCACTAGATTCCTTTGTCATATCCATATTATTAGTTGCTTGTTCAACACTTTCATGTAACTCATTTGTTGATTGATCTATATGAATAAAGGTTTCTTTTAATTTTTCTAGTGTTTCACTTGACTCCTTTTGTTTTTTTATAGCTAAATCTACATATTCACTAGCCCATTTAGTAAGAAAAACTAAAATAATACTACTTACATTTAATTTTGTTACATGCTCAATAAGGTCCTGGGAAGAAATCCCTTCTCCCAAAAATTCTATACTAAAAACCCAATATAATAATATTATTAAAATATCTATTATTACAGTATCAACTATAACAACCTTTGGATTTAAATATAAACCAGCTATTAATACGCAGCATATAAGAGTTAATATATAACTATTATATCCCCCAGCAACAATTCCATAATAAGTACAAGTTATAGCCGGTATAATAGGAATTACGTACATTTTAATTTTATTATTTATTTTTGTTTTGTACATTACAAAAGCAAACACTGATGCAAATATCATAACAGAAGATACTAACAATAAATGTTCTTGCTTAGTCAAATAATAATTAACAATAGAAAATAATGCTATCATCGTAATTAATACAGCGTTAAATTTATTTACCTTATTTAAATCATATTTTATTTCATTTTCCATATAACTTTCCCCCTTAATTTATTATCTACCTTTTAAAATAACATATTTTTTTAAATTTTTCAATTGTTTTTACATTTTTCTAATATTTTTACATTTTTTCAGTATTATCTTATACTTTTTTACAAGATAAAAGAGAGGCAAAGCCTCTCTTAATTTTTCACTATTTTTTTTAATTCCTTGGTTGTCTTATTTACCTGTTCAAATAAATCACTTATATTAACTATTTTTTCATTTTGCTCTTCCATAGACGCTGATATTTCTTCTGTAGTTGCTGAATGTTCTTCTGATATAGCAGCTAACATTTCAATTTCTGTTCCAATCTTGTCAAAACCTTCTTGTATTTCACTTATTAAACCATATTCATCCCGTACATTATTATTTAATTGATTAAATTTTTCACCTAGATTACCAAAACTTTCATTTACATCATTTACAATTTCTTTACCACTTGAACTTGCAATTTTTCCAGCTTGTACAGAAATTAAAGTACTCTTAGATGCTATTTCTAACGCTTCAACTATGCAGGCTATATCATCAACTGTCTTTTGACTATTTTCCGATAATTTTCTTATTTCTTCTGCCACCACATTAAAGCTTTTACCAGCTTCTCCTGCCCTTGCAGCCTCAATAGATGCATTTAAGGCTAATAAATTAGTTTGATCTGCTATTTCATTTATATTATTTAAAAAATGATTAATATCTTTAATCTTAATGGCTAATTCATCAGTATCTCTTTTAGTATCATCCATAACTAAATCTATTTTATTTATTTGCTCATTCATTGATTTTATTTTATTTCTATTTTCTTCAACTACATTGTCCATATTTTTTGATAATATATCTATATTCTTTGATAGCTCACTAGTTTTTATAACATCCTTATTTGCAAAATTTATCATTTGTGTAATATTAGTAATGTTTTTAGCTTGTTCCTCCACACCCTTTGATATTTCTTCAACAGCAATAGTAACAGTTTTGCTAGATTCTTTTGTCATATCCATATTATTCGCTGCATCTTCAACACTTTCATGCAACTCATTTGTTGATATATCTATATGATTAAAAGTTTCTTTTAATTTTTCTAGCATTTCACTTGACTCTTTTTGTTTTTTTATAGCTAACTCAATATATTCGTTAGCCCATTTAGTAAGAACAAATAAAATAACACTACATATATTTAATTTTATTATATGCTCAATTATGTCCTTTTGATTAACACCATCACCTAATAAATTTATTCCAACAATAAATATTATTACTATCAATAAAATATCTATTACTATAGTATCAATTATAACAACCTTTGGATCTAAATATAAAGCAGCTATTGCTATACAACACATAATAGATAAAGTGAAATGATTATACCCTCCAATACTATATCCATAATATAAACCAGATATAACAGGTAAAAGCGGTATAATATATGATTTTATTTTAGGATCTATGTTTATTTTATATATTATATATGATAATACGGATGTCAAAATCATAACTATAGAAACTATTAGCACATTATCCTGCTTAGATGCCACAGCACTTGCTACCATAATAATTGATATCAACGTAATCAAAATAGCATTAAACCTATTCACCTTGTTTAAATCATATTTTAATTCTTCTTCCATAATACTTCCCCCTCTAAAATTCATCTTTCGTAATTCTAAATTATCATACTATTATAAATATTACAATCAGTTTAGAAAAGTTTCTATATTTTTCTACTTTTTTTGATTTTTTTCTATAACAACTAGCTTATGCAGAGCTCTTGTAGCCATTACATATTTCAAGTTTTCATCCATTTTATTATCTAATACAATAATAACAGCATCAAATTCTAATCCTTTAGAAAAATAAATAGGTATTATAGTTTCTCCTTTTTCATAAAAGGCGTCCTCACTATTTATTAAATTTATTTTTCTCTTTTTCTTTAACTCTTTTCCTAATTTCTCAGCTTCTTTTAGACTAGGACAGATAACTCCCACACTTTCATATTCTGAATTTAAAAAACTATCTAAAGTTTCATTTATTTTTTTTATTATATCTTCATCATTTGATATTTTATATTCTAAAACTTTATCTCCTTTTCTAACTAAAGGAACAACCTTTTTATTTTCAAAAAATTTATTACTATACTCCATTATTTCTGCAGTAGACCTATAGCTCTTGTATAAGTTAAACTCCCTACATTCATTAAACTCATCTTTTAAATCTAACATGGCAGTAGATTCATCTTTTAAAATAATATTTTGAGATTCATCCCCAACAATTGTATATCCTAATGATTTTGTTAACAATTTAATAACATGAAATTGTAAAAAAGAATAATCTTGTGCTTCATCTATAACCACATGTTTTATTTCACTGCTAATCCTTATTCCTTCAAGTTTTATCTTCAAATACATAATAGGAGCCAAATCATCTAAATATAATTCTTTTTCATTGTTAAATTCATTATATATTCGCAAAGTATCATAATTATCAAGATAATCTAATTGCTTTTTTATCCGCATTACTTCTTCTATTATCTCTGTAATTTTCATTCTTCGTATAAAATCAATATTATTTTTCTCAGTATCATCTTTAATATTTTTTAAATTTTCTTTATAATTTTTATCTATAATTCTAATATATTTGTCTCTTTCATCTTTTATTTTAGAATATATTATAGATTTTATTTTCTTACCTCTTTTAAACAAAGGCATATCCTTATAATAAACATTAAAAAACTTATCAATTTCTTCTTTAGTGATAAATATTTTGTCATAAAAATTCAAGCTAACATTGTTGTAATAATTACCTTCTATTACATTAATTAGTTTGTCTAATTCCTTTATATATTCCTTAGATCTTTTTCTCCGCACATCTTGAACAAACTCTTCATCCTTAGATATAAGCTTCTCCATATAATCTTTATAACTCATTATATTGTTTAATCCTATTAATTCCATCGAAAAAGATGCAAAAGTTTTCTGATTAACGCCATCTTCTCCAAGAGATGGTAAAACATTTGAAATATAATCTAAAAATATACTATTTGAACCTAAAATTAAAACTTTGTTGTTTAATGACTCTCTAAAATTGTACAAAAGATATGCAACTCTATGTAATGCAATAGTAGTTTTCCCACTGCCCGCTACTCCATTTACTATAATTGCCCCTTTTTTATCCGCTCTTATTATTTCATCTTGCTCACTTTGAATAGTCATAACTATATCTTTAAGTTTATCTTCTGCATTCTTACTTAAAACCATTTGAAGGATTTCATCTTTTATATCTAATGATGAATCAAACATGCCCTCTAATTTTTGCTTTTTTATTATATACTGCCTTTTCAAAAGTAGATTTACAAATACTTTGCCATCTGGTGAATCATAAAAAGCTTCTCCTAATTTATTATTATAAAATAGAGATGCTACCTTAGACCTCCAATCTATAACTATAGGTTCCTCAGCATAATCTGGGAAAAACCCAAATCTTCCAACATACACACTATACATTTCATCTAAAGCTTCCCTAAAATCTATCCTTCCAAAATAAGGACTAGCTAGCAATACTAATATTTCTTTTATTCTTCTATCAATAGAAGTAAAAGCTTCCTCTTTTACATACCTTTCATGATCAAAATATTCCAATATTTTATCTTCATCATCCTTATACTCTTCCAGCGCATCCTCTCTATTTTTCAAAATAAGAGATGATATTTTTTTTCTCCCCTCTACTTTTAATAGTAAATCCTCATTTAATTTAGCCACTACCTGTTCTAAATGTTCTTTTTCTATCTCAAGTTGTATATTTTTTTTCAATTCATTATCTAACATAGTTCCCATAAAATCATCTTCCTTTTCATTTTTATAAAATTCCTCACCATATTATAACCTTTATTATTGATTTAGGAAATTATAAACCTATATTTTCTTTTATAATGTTAACAAACTAAAAATTTTTATACTTTTATTTTATAAAAATTTCATACTATACTATAATAAAAATGATGAATACAAATAATTATTTTTATTTTGGGAGACTCTATGGATATAATAGAAAAATACGGTGATCTAATAACTAATAACATTAATAACAAAGTGAAATGTGAAAAATTAATTAAATTCGGTATTTCAATGGAAAATATACGAGTTCATAAATTTTCAGATAAATCTCTTCCTACATGCTATCAATATTTAAATAAAATATGTTTAGAATATATGCTAGAAGGTCTAAACTCTAAAAACGATGTAGCTTGGGTTAATTTATTTTTCCCTTGCGAAATACTAGATGTATTTGGTATAAATCCATTATTAATAGAAGCTTATTCTTCATTTTTAACTGGTTTAAAATGTGAAAATAGCTTTATAGATTATGCAGATAAAAATGGAATAGCAGATACTCTTTGCAGCTATCACCGAGGATTTATCGGAGCTGGCCTAGCCAATGTATTAAAAAAGCCTTTATTTTCTGCATCTACTACAACTATTTGTGACGGATACATAAATTCCTTTAAACTATTATCAAATAAATATTCCATACCAAACTATATTTTAGATATTCCATATAATTTAAATGAAGAAAATATAATTTATGTAGAAAATCAAATAAAAAACTTAGTGAAAAATTTAGAAATTAGCTTAAACAAAAAATTTGATGAAGATAAACTAAAACATATAATAAAAAAAGAAAATCAGACAAATAGATACAGAAGGGAATATCTAAACTCTCTAAAAACAAAACATTTACCTTCTACCTTAACACTTGAAATGTATATGATGTTTACTTCTCATATATTTATTGGAAGAGATAAAACAAATATATTTTATAAAATGCTTAGCGATGAAATTAAAACCGCAAAAGATAGAACTTCATGTAATATTCTATGGATACACAATATCCCATTTTATCACAAAACCTTAAAGGAATATTTTAATCAAAATGAAAACTATAATATTTTAACAATGGATTTAAATTATGATTACTATGATGAAATGGACTACAAAAGGCCCTATAGGGCTCTAGCTATAAAATCCATTGCCAATCACTCAAACGGTAATTTTAATAGAAAATTAGCTTCCATAGACAAGATTATTGATGCAACAGCCCCTGAAGGAATTATAAATTTTTCTAATTGGGGATGTAAACAATCATCTGGAGGAGTATATTTATTAAAAGATTTTGCAACTAAAAAGGGAATACCATTTTTAAATCTTGATGGCGATGGTGTTGATAGAAGAAATAGTCATGATGGACAAGTTCGAACTAGATTAGAAGCCTTTTTCGAAATAATAAGGAGTTGATTTTATGATAGCCTATCTTTGTAAATATACACCACATGAAATAATAGAAGCTATAGGAGAAGATTCATTTAAAATAGAGCCAGAATCCGCAAGTTTTGATATAGCAAATTTAAAAACTCATAATAATATGTGTAGCTACGTAAAGGCTGCTTTAGATGAAATAATGAAAAATCAAATAAAAAAAGTAGTTCTTATCAACTGTTGCGATAGTGTTCGTAGACTCTATGATATATTAAAAAAAGAAAATTTAGATTATGTTTATATCTTAGATTTACCTAGAAAATGTGACAAAGCTTCAATTCTAATATTTAAAGAAGAAATTAAAAAATTCATTAAATCCTTAGAAGAAAATTTAGGACAAACTCTAGATTATGAACTTTTAAGAAAAAACTTAATTAGCAAAAATAATTCTCCTTTGAAGAATAAGCCTAGCACTAGCCCTATTGCTATTATGGGCGCAAGATTTAAAGAAGATATTTTAAATTTAGATAAGCAAAATGATACAAAAAACTTGAATTTAACCTGTACAGGTGAATATAGTAATAAACGAAACTATATAGATAATGAAGATATATTACAAGCTTATTCTAAATCAATATTAACATCATATCCCTGTATGCGAATGGAAAATACAGAGGAAAGACTTGAAGTTTTAAATAAATACAAACCAAAAGGCGTAATCTATCACACTATAAAATTCTGTGATACCTATTCCTTTGAATACTCCAATATAAAAGAAAAAACAAAAATTCCTGTTGTAAAAATAGAAACTGACTATACCAAGCAAAGTAAAGGTCAAATAAAAACAAGATTAGAAGCATTTCTAGAAAATATAGAAAAAGATACATCTTTAAAAAATAAATCCAATAAATACGTAATGGGAATAGACAGTGGTTCAACTTCTACAAATGGAGTAATCTTAGGCCAAAATAGAAATATTATAGCCTTTGAAGTGGTGCGAACTGGGGCAAAATCTATAGAAAGTGCTAATTTAGTTTTAAACAATTTATTGAAAAAAACCTGTTTAAATAGACAAGACATAGACGTTATAGTTTCAACAGGCTATGGACGTATATCTATTCCTTTCGCAGATTATAATGTAACAGAAATATCCTGCCATGGAAAAGGAGCACATTTTGTAAATAAAAACATTCGAACAATAATAGATATAGGTGGACAAGATAGTAAAATAATAAGACTAAATGAAACTGGAGATATACTTGATTTTGCCATGAACGACAAATGTGCAGCTGGAACAGGACGATTTTTAGAAATGATGGCAAGAACTCTTGATATAAACATAAACGACATGGGAAAAGAATCTTTAAAATGGAAAGAAAATTTAACTATAACCTCCATGTGTACCGTATTTGCAGAATCTGAAGTAATATCTTTAATAGCAGAAAATAAAGAAAAAGCTGATATACTTCATGCTCTAAACAACTCTGTTGCAACTAGAGTTATATCTCTTCTTGGCAGAGTAGCTAAAATGGGTGATTATATGCTAACTGGTGGAGTTGCCAAAAATCAGGGGGTCGTATCAGCTTTAGAAGAAAAAATAGGCGAAAAAATATATATATATGAAGAACCTGAGATAATAGGTGCGCTAGGTGCAGCCTTAATAGCTTTAGAAAAATAATACAATCATATAAAAGAACTCTCACTTTTATTTGCAAGAGTTCTTTTTGTGAGAGTTCTTTTTGTGAGAGTTCTTTTTGTGAGAGTTTTATTTACCAGAGTTTATATTTTTATAACTAATTTAGTTTTACCTGTTTTATTATCAGCTTTTATTTCATCTACAAAAATAATATCATATTTAACATTGTTCATATCTTTATATTCTAAAAATTTTTCTAATTGTTCTCTTGTATTTTTTATTGTTTTATCACTAAAATCGCTATTTTTTACACAAAGAATAGTGAAACTTTCTTTATCCCTTTGAATAAACTGATATTTTTCTATTCCTAAAACAGAAAGGTCATCTAAAAACATAGGATGAAGAAAATCAACTTCCCCCTTTATATTACAAAACCACATCATCTCTTCTTCCCTTCCTATTACTCTATCTATATGAGTATATGGAAGCTTATATTTGCCACTATCATCATATCCTTCTAATACATCAGTTAGTTGATATCTTATTAATGGAAACAGTGGATTATATAATGGAGTTATTATTAGTCTGTTTTTATTATCTACTTCTACATAATTTAAATCATCAAACAAATACATTCCTTCATATTCTGAACTTCCAGCACCTATCAATATAGATTCAGTACATCCATACTGGTCTACAACATCTGCATCAAATATTTTTTTATAATATAAAGTATTTTCCTTTGAAAGAGGCTCCCCTCCAGTTATTATTTTTTTAGGATGTATATTTATTTTACCCTGTTCCTGAAGTGATGCAAGTAAATCTATACAAGAAGGATATCCTGACAAATATAGAGGATTATAATTTACTATTTTGTCAATCCATGTATTCATCGGGGATTTTGCGTTTATTATAATACTTTTACAATGGTATTCCTTTAGTCCAAAATTAGCCAAAGCTGAAGAAGCATATCCGCTTCCAACAGGAGCAATATATAGGCTTTTTATAGGGAAATCACTTACTGTAAATTTATTATCACCTAGCAAACTAAGCCTGGCAAAATTAGATTCTAAAATATTTAAAGCAGATTTATGATAAAAAAAATTACATGGTATCCCCGTGGTACCTGAAGTATGGATAATATAATTATCTCCTACCTTAGGAAGCAAACTATCTTTTTTAATAGATTGCTTAACCTTTTCCTCATTAATATTCTTAGTTAAAATATTATAAGAATTGTCTCTTACTAAGTCTTTATTTATTATTGGTAAGTCCTCTATAGATATACAATCCAAATCTTTATATTTTATACCTTTATTTTCATACAACTCTCTGTAAAATTCACTTTTCTCGTAAGCTAATTTTATTAATTTTCTGAATTTCTTTTCTCTATAATTTAAAATCTGATTTCTTTCCATTTTATTGTGATCATAATACTTCTTTCCATTTTTAACTAAATCTTTAATCAATATTAATCGCCTTCTATTTATTTTTTCACTATCATATTTCTGCCACTATCCTTAGCTTTATATAATCGTTTATCAGCTTCATTTACTAATTCCACTAAATTTTCATCTGTAAGCTCAACTAATCCACCAGAAATAGTTATTTTTACACCTAGATTTTCAATAGTTTTTTCTTCTACTTTTTTTCTAATTCTATCACAAATATCATAGGCTATTTCTATATTAGCTCCTTTTAATATTATTAAAAATTCTTCTCCACCATATCTTCCTAAAAAATCTACTTCTCTTAAATTGTTTTTTATTATTTCTACTATTTCTACTAAAGTTTTATCTCCAAATTGATGTCCATAATTATCATTTACCTTTTTAAAAAAATCGATATCCATAACTGAAACTGATAAATTTTCGCCTAAATCATTAGCTTTTTCTATTTCAGTTTCTAAAATATTCAATATACTACCATGATTATATATATTCGTTAAGGAATCTGTACAAGCCATATGTTTTAATTGATTATTTTTACTAATTAATTCCTTAGTTCTTTCTTCCACCTTTTTTTCCAAATCTAAATTTAGTTTTTTTATATTTTTATACATCTTTTTATTTTCATTTAAATAGATTTCTAAATCAGAATATGCTACAGAAAATCTTTTAGAAACAACCATCGATTGAAAAATTATAAATATTAAAATACCATATGGTAAAATGAAATTCCCATCTAATATTTCTAAGGAAACTAATATATCGTGAATTAACGTTACTACAATAGAAAATGCTCCCATAACAAAAATGTCTATTCCTTCTTCTTTATTCTTAACTACTTTTATCAACGATATTAATATTAATAATGAAGCTATAACCACTGTAATTTGAAAAACACTCAATGTATATGTATAAATACTGGATGGGACAAATAAAATAAATAAAGAATACCCAATCAGTATTTTTTCTATTATATTAAATAATTTTTCATTCATTTTATTGCTAAATATAATACGAAAATATTTTATAAAGAAATATAACATTAAAGGCATTGTTACATATTCTATTTTAGATATTACAAAATAATTAAGCTTTAAATTATTGTATAATATTTCTCTTCCACCTATTGCCATGTTCCTCAAAGATAAAACAAAACAAACAAAAGCAAAGTATAAATAAGATTTGTCTTTTCTTATAAAAAAGTAATTTATTAAATTATAAATTGAAACAATAAATATAGCACCAAATAATATAAAACTAACTGATAAATCTTTATTGTTTCTATTCATCAAATTATCTAAACTAGATAATTCTACGTCACTCCATATCCCTCCACCCTTTTGAGAATAATTGGAAACCTGAATTATAATTTCTATTTTCCTAGTATTAGGTGTGAAATTTATTATTTTAGGTTGATTATTAGGAAAAGCTTCATCTTTGTTCCTACCTATCGTGCCGTTTCCATCATATTTTTCTCCATTTATCATTAATACGTAGCTTGTACAAACATCTTTAACTCGTAGTGCTAGTACATCACCTACATTATCTTCATCTAATAATACATTTAATCTGTAAGTTCCATATCCCATTCCATCAATAATCTCATTATTAACTACTTGTCCATTCCATAAATATGGGACACTAATATAACTTGCATTTTTATTTTGCTGAAAATCTTTTGAATCAAAAAATTCATGAGGATAAAATTCCCAATCACCTGATAGATTTATTATATTTTTATTTAAATTAATATTATTTAATTCTACAACACCAAATTTAACATATTTGCTTCTATAATCAAAATTACTAATACTAGTTCTATTAAATAAAATAATTCCAAATAATACTAGTAGTATAAAAATATACGAAGCTATCTTTTTTATTTTCATCTCTGCACCCTCTAAATATAAACTATTTGCTTATATTTACTTTGTTAAAATATTATAGCCCACGATAAGCTGGTTTAATTCTTCACTTTCCTGTATTACTTCATTAGACAATAAATTTAAACATATCATATATCATATTTTTTTATAATGCTTTAATTGATCTTCTACATTACCTCTCATAACTTTTATATATTGCTTTTTTAATTCCTTCTGTTCTTCTTTTTCTTCTTCTGTCAAATTTTCATTTTTGCTTTTATTATATAAATAATTAATTCTTTCAATCACCTTATTAAATTCCATTTTTCTACCACCTTATATATTATCGTAAATATCTTTTGTTTATTAAGTCCATGATACAAATTTTTTCTATTTAAGTCAAATGATTTAGCAATTATAATGAAGTAATTGCTCACAATTTATATGAAATTTAAATATAATGCATTATTTTCATATACTAAAATTACTCTTTCTAATCAATCACAATTTAATATATTATTTGAATATAAAAAGAAATGAGCATACTTTACAGTATGCTTATCTCTTTATCTATAGCTTCTTTATCAAATCCTATTATAATTTTGCCATTAATATTTAAAACTGGAACTCCTCTTTGCCCAGACAATTTAACCATTTCCGCAGCACCTTCTCTATCAGTTGATACATCTATGTTTTCAAACTCTATATCTTTAGATTTTAAATACCCCTTAGCTTTAGTACACCATGGACATGTTGGACTTGTATATACTTTTATCATAAATATTACCTCCCTAAATTTTTAATATATTCTTCTGCCATTAAAGCTGCAATAGTTGCATCTCCTGTGGCAGTAGTTATTTGCCTAAATCTTTTAACTCTAATATCTCCTGCAGCAAAAACTCCCTTAATATTAGTTTCCATATTTTCATTAGTTTTTATAAATCCAAATTTATCTAATTCAATGTAACTTTTAAACAATTCATCCATAGGTTTCATACCTATATAAACAAAAGCCCCATCCGCCTTAATTTCATCTTCTTCATTATTTACTAAGTTTTTTATTTTAAAACCCTGTAGACTGCTATCCCCTATAATAGAAGTTATAGTAGTGTTATATATAACATTTATTTTTTCTTCTCTAAATAAATTTTCTTGATTTTTCTTATCTGCTGATAAATCAGACATATTATTTATCAATGTTATTTTATCTACGTATTTAGCTAAAAATATAGCTGCTTGAACTCCTGAATTTCCTCCACCTACTACAATGATTCTTTTTCCATCATACATTGGTCCGTCACACAACTCACAATAATGGATTCCATTTCCATGAAACTTTTTTTCATCCTTCACCGGCAATGTTATACGTTCAGTACCAGTTGTTAAAATAACTGCTTTAGGTTTATAAATAAATTTATCTGTTTCAATATACTTTTCATTATCTTTTAAAGACATACAACATATCTTATCAAATTCATCTATTTCAGCACCTAAATTTATTGCTTGTTCTTGCATTTTTTCAGACAATTCCACTCCATTTATTTTAGCAAAACCGGGATAGTTCTCTATTTCATAAGCATCTTTTACTTGCCCACCAATCAATTTATCTTCTAGTGTCATCGAAGTTAATTTAGCTCTTGCCGCATAAATAGAGGCTGTCAAACCCGCTGGTCCCGCACCTACAATTAATAAATCCAATTTTTTTATTTCTTTCTTCATGTAAACTCACCCCTTACTATTTACTAGTCGCTACTTACCAATTACCTTTTAGATTTTGCCATTCGCATTTCACCACAGTTAGTTTTCTACTTTTTATGTTTTTTTATTCGTTATTTTTTCATTATATTACATTATTTAAACAATCTTCTTCTTTATTTAAATTATATCATTATTTATTTAATATGTAAATGTTATTCTCTAATATTTATTATCCTTTAGTTTCTATTAGTTGCATTTCTTTGACAATATATTACTCCACTTTATTTTTTATAGCTTGAATATTTTTTATAACAATATTAGATTTATCAAAATCAATTATCCCCTCATCTCTCATATTACACATTTCTCTAGACAATGATGGTCTTGAAACATTTAAAAATTCAGCAAGTTCATTTCTACTTAATGAAATTTTAAAATTAACTTTATTATTTTTTTTATATTCCTCAAAAATAAAATGACTTATTTTACCTCTTAGTGATTTCATTGCCAGATATTCTACTTTTTTATTTAAGATAATAGCTTTATCAGATATTATCTTTAACATATTTACAATAAGTGTCCTATGACTAAAACATGCCCTCTCACACTGGGTTACTATCTTTTGTGGTGGAATAAACATAACTTTGCTATCCTTTTGAGCAACTACATTAGCAGGCCATTTTTTTTTCGAAGAAAAAGCTGCCACTTCTCCAAACATATCCCCTTCACCTAAAACTGTAACAATCATTCTATTTCCTTCAATATTTTCTTTTACAATGGAAACTTCACCTTCCAAAACGATTCCAAGTGTATTAAGTTCATCTCCTGCAATAACCACATATTCATCTTTTTTATAATTAGCAATTCTAGGATTTATACACAATAACATATTCTTCAAATCTTGCTCTTCTATTCCATCAAATAAAGGAATTTCACTAAAATCCATATTAACACCTCCGGGACGGTTCAGTACTTTTTATATATTTTATTATAACATGATGGGGGGACGGTTCAGTATTTTTTAATAAATCTTCCTTTAGAATCTGAGTAATTCTTTGTTTTTTTGACAATAATATTATTAGAACCTATGTTTTAAAATTTAAATATTAACTACGAAAAAATAATATGCTCAAGAAAGGATGATTTTATGCCAAGAACATACCGTAAACAAAGCCCTACAGGATTAGATCACATAATGAGTAAAGGAATAACTGAATGCACACTATTTAAAAATAATAATGACAAAGACAAATACATATCCTTAATTAAAAAATACAAAACAATTAACAATATTGAAATATATGCATACTGCCTTATGTCTAATCACTTACATTTACTAGTAAAATCTAAAAACAAATATACTCTTAGTTCTTTTATGAAATCTGTAAATCAATCTTATGCTGCCTATTATAACAAAAAATATGATAGGATAGGGCCTGTATTTTTTGATCGATTTAAAAACGTTCCAATTCTAACCAAGAAACAAACTAAAAATGTTTCTATTTATATACATAAAAATCCTAAAGATATCCCTGGATATAAACATAACCTTGAAAAATATAAATACTCTAGTTTGTCTACATATTTAGGCTTAATAGATAATTCTAATGATATCTTGGATTCTAATTATATAGTAGAAGTTCTAAATCATTTCGACTTCCAATTAACAATAGCTAGAAAATTATACAAAATGATGATGAATCAAGATAATATATTTATTGATTCAGACAAAATAAGAAAATCAGATATAGAAAACCAAAAAAGTTTGCATTCAAGTGATAAAAGAGATTTAGATACAGCCTTAACCCCTAATGAAATAATAGATTTCATAAAAAATCATACTGAAGAGAAATTTGATATACATTTGAAATATGATAGGAAAAACCGGCAATATACAGCCCTGTCAGTGTTACTATTAAAGTACTTTGGTTATTTAACATATAAAAAAATATCAGAAATCATAGGTACTATGTCCTATTCAAACATTTCCAAACTATGCAAAAGCGGTGCTAAATTAATAAATACAAAAGAGAAATATCGTATAATATATGATGCATTTTTGAATTGCTATCAACATTAACCACATTTTTACCTTCAAACGAATTTAAGTTTTTTACTAATTTAAAAAAATCATATTTTTGAATAAATATTTTATTTTGTTTATCGGTGGACAAGCTGTAAGCTTCTGATTTTTTTACTATACTATATTTTTATAAAAACTAATTTTTTTTCACATAAATTCAATAAAGATATATCTAAAAAAATTATAATAAAAAAACAGACTTATTTAATAAAAAATAAGACTGAAAATTTTTATAATATTTATCGAAGCGTCCCGATATATTTTATTACCTTAAGTATCTTTTTAAATTTACCTGAGTATGCTTTAGGATAATTTCGATAGAATCTTGAGACATATTTAGATCGTTCCAATAAACTATTGAAAGTATAAATTAATTTTTTTTGACCTGATGTTAAAGTTACATCTCCTTTTTTCACTAAAAGCACTATTTTTTCATCCAACACTTCCTTGCTTTTGTCCACCTTTTGTTTCAATTTTTCTTTTCTTTCCTCTATCTCACTATTTAAGGTTTCTATATTATATATGGCTTTGTTTGAAAGTTCTTTTGATATCATGTCTAATTTAACCATTATTTGTCTCAATGTTATAAGTTCTCTTATGGTGACAATAGTATCTAGTACAAATAATGTGTAAAAAATAGCTAGTAAAATTTCAATTATGTCTGGTGACAAGCTTTCAAAACTTGTTAATAATGTTTTATTAATATATTTCCAAAATACATATCCACCTGCTCCCCAACCAATAGAATAATCTAGTGCTATTCTTCCATTTAAATTAAATTTTCTATCAGAATAATCCCACCATCTTGTTTTAAACAGTTTTTCTAAAATTGCAGATGTAACATATTCCCATATTGAAGCGACTAACGCAATTCCTAATGATGCTGCTAGCACATAAAGAATAATATTTTCAGGCAAATATTGTTCTATAACCTTCATGGAAAGTATAATTGTTAAAGATGCATAAGCGTAAATGGGAATAAATGGTCCATGTAAAAAACCTCTATTTATTAGTTTCCTCTGACAAATTGACACATATGACGTTTCCCATATCCAACCAACAATTCCATATATCATAAATATAATTAATATTTCCTTCATTTGCCCCACCCTTTCACTTACAGTATATTCAATGCAATATATTTAATACAACATGTAAAAAGTTATATGCAATATATTGTATTTTATATCTAATATCTTATTGCCCATATCTAATCTATTATACTACATAATACTATAAATCAAAAAACAAAATAAGGACAAATTTTCTGTCCTTATTTGAATATTAAATTGTATTTTTAAAACTTAAATTTATTTATAGCTTCTTTTAATTTTTCAGAACCTGTATTTAAATTTTTAGCTAAATTGTATAATGAATTAGTTGAATTTGCCTGATTTTGTACTGAAGCAGTAACCTCTTCAGTTGACGCTGTATTCTTTTGAGAAATAGCTGCTATATTGTTTATTGAATCACTTAATACATCCTTGTCCTTATCTATTATTTCAATAATCTGCTTTGTTTCCTCCATAACACTATTTATGCTATTTATATTATTTTTAATAGACTCAAAAACTTTTACCGTTACTTCCACCTGCTTAGATTCTTCAGAGAAAGTACTTTGAGCAGAATCTGTTATTTCCATAGAATCTTTTATACCATTATTAACCTTAGTAATAATCTGTTTAATCTGCATAGAAGCATCTTTAGATTTTTCAGAAAGTTTTCTTATTTCGCTAGCTACCACTGCAAATCCTCTTCCTGCATCACCAGCCCTTGCGGCTTCTATAGAAGCATTTAATGATAATAAATTAGTTTGTTCTGTAATAGCTTTTATCTTGTCCAAAATTGTAAGTATATCTTTAGTACTATTATATAAAGTACCGATAGTTTTCCCAACTTCTGTCATTGCATGAGAATTATTTTCTGAAGCATCAGTAAGTTTATTTATAGCATCTGAACTCTCCTCTATAATATCATTACTTGTTTCAGTTAAATTATTTACCTTTATAACTGAATCAATAGCTTTTACTATTTTTAAATTAAAGTTTTCTGCTATATCTGCGCAATTTACTGATTCCTCTGTTTGTTTAGTCGAACCATAAGCTATATCTTCAATAGCACCATCAATTTCTTTAGACGTTAATGTAATTTCTTCAGATATGTTCAATAATGATTGTGAATTTTCACTAGTAATAGCAGATAAATTTGATGTATCTATCATCATGTTTCTTAATTTTTCACCCATTAAATTAAAATTATTTCCTAATTCATTTAATTCTTTTAGCTTATTCTTCTTTACCCTAACAGTAAGATTACCTGTAGAAAAAGCTCTAGTAGTCTCAATAATATCGTTTATTGGTTTAGTTATTTGTCTAGTTGTTATTATTGAAAAAATTACCCCTAAAACTATAAATATAATAATAACAATTAATATCCATAACCCAATAGCATTTGTAGAAGCATATAATTCTTTAGTTGGAATAACCGCAATGAATTTCCATCCAGTTAGATCACTAGTAATAAAACTCACTTGCATCTCTTTTGAATCCATTTTAGTTAAAAAACTTCCTGATCCTTTATTAGAAATTTCCTTAATTATATCGTCAGAAACTTTTTCACCAATAAGCGAATCTTTAATATGATTCATTATTGTACCATCTTCAGTAGTTATAAATGTATAGCCGGTTTCCCCAATATTAATATTCTCGCTATCTGAACTTAAAGTTTCAGCTTTTACATCTATTTTTATTAGTCCTGTTTGTTCCCCACTTTTTATATTCGTATATTTAGCTACATAACTAATTATAGGATATTTATATACTGGATCTTCATTCAATCTATTAGGCTCAATCCACGAAGAAAAACTGGTAGCTTCTAAAGCCTCAACAAACCAATCAGTTTTATTTGCTTCTGCAAGTAATGCGTTCTTTTCTTTATTTAACCCTCCATATATTTCATCATCTGTAAACATCGCAATATTTACAATGGAGTTCATAGCATCACTTGTATAATATTTTTTGACCTCAGAATCAAGTACCCTTTTCTTTCTAGCCACTTCCACTGCATTATTAGGTTCAGATACTAAAGCATCAAATATTACAGTATCTTGCATCATCTTTGTAGGTATAGTTTTTATAGTTTTAGAATACAACTCTGTATAACTTATATTTTGATTTAATATCTGATTTGTAGAATTTTTAAATTGCTTCTCTACAGTGTTTTTAGATATTGTATATGAAATAAACCCTGTAGCACTTAAAGAAAAAATAATAAGTATCAATGAAGAAATAATTTGATTTGAAAAAATAGTTTTTCCTATAGTAAATATCTTTATTTTTTCAGTAATCCATGAAGGTAAAGAAATTTTTACTTTAAATGATTTTTTTTCACCTTGATTTTGTTTTTCCTTTTTTGAACGTTTTTTTAATTTTAGTTTCCCCTTTAACTCTTTGCGTTTTTTCATACTATTATTAAATATAACCATTTTAATAAATACATAACATATAGTTATATTTAATAAAACACCTCCCCTTATATATGCACTATTTTGTATAATTTAACAAAAAAATAATTTCTCTAGTCTTTTTAGTATCCTTTATAAAGTGACTTTAAAAAGTATTTAAAAAAATAATTGGCCCATCCAAAATAAATTTTTAATACACAATTTTACATTTTGTAACGTTTACACTTACGTCATCTCTATTTATTACTTATTATAACACCATTATCTAAATAATGAAATAGAGAGAATAATAGCTTTAGAATTTCATCACATAAAAAAACAAACTTATTAAATAGAAAATAAGTTTGTTTTTCGTTTTTTTACTGTACCGTCCCTAAATTCAAAGCAATTTCCATCATATTTGTAAATGATTTTTGTCTTTCTTCCGAAGTCGTTGCTTCATGTGTTTCTAAATTGTCTGAGACAGTTAATAGACATGCAGCTTTTTTCCCTAATACATTTGCATTATGAAATAAAGCAAATGATTCCATTTCTACTGCAACACATCCATGCTTTTCATAGATATTTTTATATTCTTCAAAATTTTCACGATAAAATATATCACTAGAATGAATTCTAGATTTGTGAATCTTTAATTTCAAATCTTCTGAAATTTTTTCTAATTGACCATTTAATTCAGTAGATGCTGCGATAACATCTTTATCATAGCCATTTTGTGTTTTTGCAAAACTTGACTCACTCCATGCATCAGTTACTAATATAATATCATACAAATTTAAATCTTTGGTATATGCACCACATGAACCTATACGTACAATATTTTCCACTCCATAGAAATTAAATAATTCATAACTATATATTCCAATGCTCGCCATTCCCATACCACTTGCCATTACTGAAATTCTTTTTCCTTTATATGTTCCTGTATATCCGAACATATTACGTACATTATTAAATTTAACTACATCCTCTAAAAATGTTTCAGCTATAAACTTTGCACGTAATGGGTCCCCTGGCATTAAAACTGTTTTTGCAATTATACCTTCATCTTTCACTTCTATATGTGCTGTTGGTATCATATAAAAACCTCCTTGTGTATTAATAATACATCAGAAAACTATTAAGTCTTCTACTTTTTTTATTTTTCGCTATTTCATTATACCAAAATAGCAAAGCAATTAAAATGTCACCTGTCACTTTTAAATTATTTTTATTTATTACTATGATAAAGCATAAAAAAACACGACTCTGTTATGTCATGTTTTCATATACCAAATCATTTATTTATAAATATTATAAAGACTCTGCATTTGCATATATCTTCTTAACTTCATCTTTGGATATTAGGTGAGAAAGAATATAGGCAATAATTATTATTCCTGGTATATCCACCAATAACCGTGTCACAGCAAACTTTGCACCTAAAGCAGACATTTCAAACAAGAACATAGGAATCTTTGTTGTAGACCATGCCCCTATAAATATTAAAACATTACTAAACTTAACACCTTTTTTCATAAAAACCGCCGCCACTGGAAATGCTCCATATAAAGGTCCTGCAGCAGCTGACCCTATAACAATTGATAATACTATTCCTGTAATGCCTGATTTTTCTCCCATGTATTTTACCATAGTCTCTCTAGGCACCCAAACATCTAAAAGCCCTAGCAAAACAAATACAGGTGGAATAACTAGCGCCATTTCTTTAAATGAATATCCAGTTATATTTAAAGCCTTCCAACCGATCTCCTTATTTATAAGGAACAATATAATTATCACAATCAATGTTCCTAAAAAGAATTTATATCTTTTTATTAAATTCATATTCCACCAGCCACCTTTCCGATAATAAATGCCACTACAAAAGAAAAAATAAATGCTAAAATATTTCTTGTTATTGTAATCTTTTTCCCAAAATACTTAACTTCAACTGGTACTGTAACCACACCTACCATCATCAATGTTGAAACAAAAGCTCCTATTTGCATATAACCCGCACCATTTTCAAGTAACATTTCCGCAGTAGGAAAAGCAATAAATCCTGGTATCAATGTTATTGCACCTACAACTGCAGAAACTATTGTTCCATACCAGCCAGATTCAGACCCTATAATTTTTGATATAAATTCTGCATCAAAAACAGCAAGCATAATACCAACTAACACTATAACCCCTAAAAATTGAGGTAAAATATTTTCAAAAGCCTTCCATGCCTTTTTTAATGCTTTTTTAGTTTTACCTTTATTTTTAAAATAAGATACACCCAAAAGAGCTATAGTTATAATATATAGACTAATATTCATATAAAATACCTTTCCCTTTCGTTAAAATTCTAAATTATCAATATTTTAATATACCGATATACGTATACATGCATTATATTTTAAAACTTAAATATTGTCAAGACAAACCCGGGACGGTACAGTAAAATTTCAAAAAAATAATGCCTGCACAATCTGCAGACACTATTTCTTAACGAATAAAATTCGTGAATATTTTTTTCTCTATTTCAGGTTCTTCAATCTTTTCTTTTCCCATTTCAACTAATTTCATAAGCCATGCCATGTTTTTACCAAGGACTCTCATTATCTGTTTTCCCTCTTCATCTAATTTAGCATCTCCTGGTTTTGTTCCATGTATCACATTCCAATAGTTTGAAGTTGGCATAAGCATTTCAGAATAATTAATATAATGATTTAATTGTTCAAAAGTAGGAATACCACCTGAACGTCTTACAGCCACAACTGAAGCTCCTACCTTATGTCTTAACATTGAGTTATTTCCACCTGCAACATAAAAAGCTCTATCCAAAAATGATTTCATAGTTCCACCTATAGCTGAATAATGCACTGGCGAACCTAATATTATGCCATCCGCATTTTTCATTTTCTGTATCCATCCATTAACTTCATCATCAATCACACATTTTTCATCTTTATTCCTTACGCAACCATTACAAGCCAAGCATCCTCTTATATTTTTATTACCTACATGAATAATTTCAACTTCTATGCCTTCTTTTTCTAGTTCTTCTGCTACAATTTTTATTCCTTGGAATGTATTGCCTTCCTTTTTAGGACTTCCGTTAAATGCTACTACTTTCATCTATTTTATCTCCCTTATTTACATTTTACATTACTCTACTTTAACATATATCTAATCATGAAAATTTCTCAATTCATTTTTCTGATAAATTAAAATAAGCTCATCTAATTTTTTTCTTTGTTCTAATAACGAATCATTTATAAGATTATCTTGATTTTCCTCTATTATATTATTTTATTTCAACAAATTCATAATTTTTACTACCTAAACCTATTTTTTCTGCATAATCAAGAGTATATCTTCCTCTTCTAAATATTGTTTTACCATTATTTTTATCAATTACATCAAGACATGCCTTGTCTATAGCCACAGGATCCATTGAAGCAAATACCCCAACATCCTTTACTATTGGTTTCATATTATGTCCATCACAATCACAGTTTCTAGTTATATTGAAAGCATAAGTTACATAAATATTTTTTTTACCTTTTGCAGCTGCATAGGCATATTCTGAAAGTCTTTCATTAAAAGATTTTGATATTGATGCAATCCAGCTATTAGATATAGCACCAAATGGACATGCTGTCATACATGAAGCACAACCAACACATTTATCTTTATCTATTTTCGCTTTTTTATCCACAGTTATTGCATTTTCTGGGCATATTTTTGCACAGGCACTGCATGCTTTACATTTTAAAGTGCTTATTTTAGGTATAGAATTTGCATGTTGTGCAAGTTTTCCTCCTCTTGATGCACAACCCATTCCAAGTTGCTTTATAGCACCACCAAAACCTGCCAATGCGTGACCTTTAAAATGACTTATTACTATTACCTGTTTTTCTTTAGCTATTCCTGTAGCAACCTTGCATTTATTAAAATTCTTTTTATCAATCACAACTTCTTCAAAAGCTTCTCCATGTTCCCCATCTGCTATTATTACAGGAAGTTCTGTAAAACCATGTTCTTTTGCAAGATTTAAGTGTTTTTCTTTTGTAGTCCTCTCACCTCTATACAAAACATTTGTCTCAATAAATGCACTTTCTATATCTTTTTCTTTTAAATAATTTATTATTCCACCAAAGTTTTTTGACTGTATATATGTATTGTTTCCCTTTTCTCCAAAATGGACTTTAAGTGGTATGAATTTTTCAAGTTCTACATTTTCCTCTTCCACTAGTTTTTCTATAAGTTCACCTGCTGCCATGCTTATTTCTTCTGTTTTTGAATATGAATCAATAGCTTTAAAATATACTTTACTCATAATATTTTCCTCCGTTTTTATTTATTTAAAACTAAATTAAGTTTGTCTAATATCATCTCTTTAGTAATTAATTTATAATTATTTTTTTCATCTACTTAAATAGTCCCACTTAAAGCTGTCTGTTTATCTATTATAGTATTCTAAACCAGTATTACTGTCAAATAAAAATCCCCAAGCACTTAGCCCGAGGAAATACAATTATATTAATATCTATTTAATTTAAACAGAGTTCCAAATTTACTGTACCGTCCCCTGTTTATTTATCGAATAAGCCGCCGCCTTTATTGTTATTGAATGCCCTTCGAGGTCCTCCAATTTTTTGTTCCTTTGCTCCTTTAGTGTGACCTTGTTTTGAACTTGCTTGTTTTTTTTCTTCAATGATTTGTTTCATTTTCTCAATAGTATTTTTGTCCATTTATTATTACTCCTTTTGTTTTTGATATATAATGTTTTACATAATAAACCATAAACTTTCTATTTAAAACAGCAAAATGACACCTTTATAGCTGCCATTCACTAATATTAATCAATGTTTTCTTGATAAATTGTTCATTATACTTATGAACCATTAGATTTTTTTTATTTAGTGCATCTATCCATATGTGTCCATCTTCAATTAACTCTATCTGTATACTAACGATATTTTACAAGCATTTCTATATAAACTGTGTTTTTGTAGCGACCAAAATATAATTAAATTATACAACAATAATCTAATACAATCAATAATCTATGATTCAGCTCTTACATTTATCATATATTTAACTAAATCATGCTTATAATAAAAATGAATTAAAAAAATGTTATTATTCTTCAAATTACTCTATTTTTAACATACTAAACCCACAAATAACCAGATACCACCAAATAGCAAGTAACATAAAAATAAGCACCAATAGCTATTATTTTAGCCATCCATGCTCATTTAAGTATTTTCCCATCTTCATTTTTCCTACTTTCACTGTCCAACGCATTAACTTGGTCTTTTAGTTTATCTATCTTTTCATTTAATAATTTCATTTCACTATTAGAACAGTTTTCTTGTTTAGCCTGCTGTGCCAATTCTTTCATTTCAAATAGTTTTATATCAATTATATCTAACATTCTTTGCCTATATTTTACCCACAACAGTTCCTGTTCTAATTCTTGCTTTAGTTCATCATTTTCATCCATAACCATTAAACCGTTACATCAAATTGCTGTCCAAGGTTAGAATCTATTGCTACATCTCCAATCATTTCTGTTAATTGAGTAGCACTTTCCTTGCCGGTATCCATAGCCATCTTCATTACTGCAATCCCAGCTGATTCCTGCACCTTTGATTGACTCATTATCATCGACAATGCCCCTATATCCATAAGATTTCCTCCTTTTTTCAAGCTACTGTCTGTTCAATTACATTATCTACTTTATTATTTTACCACCAATAATTCTATACTTATATTTTACCATCTATATTTTTAATTACAAACGGAATAAACGCATTTTTTCCCAAGTCACAGTTACTTTAAAAAAAGAAGCCAGAGCTGTTCACTCTGACTCCTTAGTTTATCAATTATCTTAATAATTGAAGAACTTGTTGTGGTTGTTGATTAGCTTGAGCAAGCATAGCTTGTGCAGCTTGAGAAAGAATGTTGTTCTTTGAGAATGTAGACATTTCAGCTGCCATATCAACGTCCCTTATTCTTGATTCAGCTGATGTCATGTTTTCTGAAGAAGTCCCTAAGTTAGCTATTGTATGTTCTAACCTATTCTGCCATGCTCCTAATGTAGATCTTTGAGTTGAAACAGTTGTTATAGCAGCATCTATAGATGTTATTGCTGCATTAGCATCAGTAAAACTACCCATAGATATAGAACCAAGACCTAAAGCACCAGATTGCATATTTCCAATTTGAATACCTAGTTTTTGTCCAGCATTTGCTCCAATTTGAATATTTTTATCTGCAGTAGCATCAGTAATTATTGTTTTACCACTTCCACCCCAACTTGCACCTCCTGACATATCAGCTCCAGTAACATCAACAGATATACCAAGTTTATCAAAATTTAAAGTTCCAGTAAAAGTAGCAGCAAGTCCTGAAATCACTTGTACATTTCCAGATCCGTCATCTAAGGCTACTTCATTTGCAGTCTGTGTCATAGTATAAGTTGTGGATGCTTTTGCACCTGATATACCAATGTTAGTAATACCATCTGTGCCTGTTGCTGCTGTTCCAGTTCCTGCATCTTTTACACCAAAGCCTCCATCTAATAATGTAGCTTTATTAAATTCAGTTGTTGTAGCTATTCTATCAATTTCTGATTTAAGTTGAGTTACTTCTGTAGTTACAGCAGTTCTATCAGAAGCTTGTAATGTATCACTTGAAGCTTGAACAGCTAACTCTCTCATTCTTTGTAAAATAGAATGTGTTTCATTAAGTCCACCTTCAGCTGTTTGAAGTAAAGAAATACCATCTTGAGCATTAGATGAAGCTTGATCAAGTCCTCTTATTTGACCTCTCATTTTTTCAGATATAGCAAGACCTGCAGCATCGTCTCCAGCTCTATTAATTCTCATACCTGATGAAAGTTTTTCCATTGAGTTGTTTGCATTAGTTGAATTTATGTTCATGTTTCTGTTAGCGTTTAAAGCTCCCATATTGTGATTAATTATCATAATAAATTCCTCCATGAATTTTTAGTAGGACGTCCTTGTCCCCTATTTTTTTATTTAATTTTATAATAAAAATTATAAACTCTCTGTGGCCACTTTAAGTTTTGTATTTTTATTTATACTAGATTATCGTATGAATTTTTATAAACTTTAGAGTTAATTTAAATTTTTTTATTAAAATATAAAGAATCTACTGCAAATTTTTTGTT
>JBGUER010000019.1:0-26052 GCA_041821285.1 Clostridiaceae bacterium | reverse complement strand
ACTATTTCACCTATTGTCATTTCTTTAGTTATCATAATATTAACACCTCTTAATAATATATTTGCTATGTTTTACGCAAATATATTATATCACATTTAAATAAAATTCTCTATTTTTTATTCAATTGTTTCATTTGTACTACAAACTAATTTGCTTTATTTGCTAAACGATTTAAAATATTCATATTATATTGAATATTTATCCTTTTTATGTTAAAATTTTATATAGTTTGATAATTAACAAACACATTATATTATAAATAAGGGGATGATTTAATGAATGAAGGTAATTACTGTTGTGGCAACCAAGCAGACGATGAAAGGCTAGCATTAGTACCTGATATAGTTAATAAGTACAAAAATATTAAAGGTCCTTTAATTCCAGTTCTTCACGAAATCCAAAGCATGTTTGGGTATCTACCAGAACCCTCTTTAAAGATAGCATCTGAAATCCTTGATATTTCTATGTCCGAAATTTACGGAGTAGCTACTTTCTATTCTCAGTTCAATTTAGAACCTAAAGGGGAACACATAATAAAGGTTTGTTTAGGGACAGCTTGCTACGTAAAAGGCTCGCAAGAAATAATAGAAAAAATTTCAAGCGAACTTGATGTAGAAGTTGGTAAAACAACAAAAGATGGTAAATTTACTTTAGAAGCAGCTAGATGCTTAGGCGCTTGTGGCCTAGCTCCTGTTATGACTATCGATGACAAGGTTTACGGCAGATTAGTAACTGACGATGTATCGAGAATACTAAAGGAATATATATAAGGAGGTTCTAAATGGCAACTATAGATAGTTTAGCAAAAATCAAAGAAGAAAATCTAGAAAGAGTAAATCAAGACACAAATAGAAAAACCACAAGAATAGTTGTTGGTATGGCTACTTGCGGTGTTTCCGCCGGTGCAGCACCGGTATACGAAGCTATATTAGACGAAGTTAATAAATTAGGTTTGTCAAACGTAACAGTCTGCAAGACAGGATGTATCGGAATTTGTAGACTAGAACCTATCGTTGATATTATAAAACCAGGTGAAGAAAAAGTCACCTACGTTAAAATGACACCTTACAAGGGAAGACGCGTTGTGGCTAAACACATATTTTCAAATCATATAATTGATGAATATACAATGCATGTTATTAAAGGTAAAATATTAAATGATTTTACTTTAGATAATGAATAATGGAGGTGCATTAAAATGGAATTTTTTCGTTCTCAAATATTAGTTTGTGGTGGTGTGGGGTGTTCAAATCCAGAATCTCACAATTTATTCAAAACGTTTAAATCTGAAATAAAGAAAAATAACTTAGACCATGAAATAGAAGTTCTAAAAACAGGTTGCCTTGGTTTATGCGAACTTGGCGCAATTGTTATAGTATATCCTGAAGGTACTGTTTATCAAAAGGTAACAAAAGATGATGTGTCTGAAATAGTAAAAGAACATTTTATAAATGAAAATATTGTAGAAAGGCTTCAATATAAACTTCAAGATGGAGACGGAAGAATACGAAACTTAGACGGCCTTGACTTATTTAAAAAGCAAAATAGAATAGCACTTAAAAATTGTGGAATAATAGATCCTGAAAATATCAACGAATATATAGCAAGGGATGGTTATTTTGCTTTAGCTAAAACACTTGCAGATTTCACGCCTTCTAATATTGTAGATGAAATAAAAAAATCTGGATTAAGAGGACGAGGTGGCGGTGGATTTCCCACAGGTATAAAATGGGAATTTGCAGCAAAACAAAATAACGATGTTAAATATATAATATGTAATGCAGACGAAGGTGACCCTGGTGCCTTTATGGATAGATCAGTCCTAGAAGGTGATCCCCATTCAATTTTAGAAGCAATGACCATTGGTGGCTACGCAATAGGCGCAAGTAAAGGATTTATATACGTCCGTGCAGAATATCCTTTAGCTGTTGAAAGACTCAATACTGCCCTTTTACAATCCTATGAATTAGGTTTATTAGGTGATAATATTTTAGAAACAGGTTTTAAATTCGATATAGAAATAAGATTAGGTGCCGGCGCATTTGTTTGCGGAGAAGAGACCGCTCTTATGCAATCCATCGAAGGAAAAAGAGGCATGCCAATGCCTAAGCCACCTTTCCCTGCCGTTTCTGGGCTTTGGGGAAAACCTACCGTAATAAACAACGTAGAAACTTTTGCTAATATATGCCAAATAATACTAAATGGATCAACTTGGTTTAGATCAATTGGAACTGAAAAAAGTCCAGGCACAAAAGTATTTGCATTAGGTGGTAAAATCACAAATACAGGGCTTGTAGAAATACCTATGGGTACTAGCTTACGAGAAATTATATATGAAATTGGGGGCGGAATTCCAAACGGAAAAGAATTCAAAGCAGTTCAAACTGGAGGCCCATCTGGAGGATGCATACCTAAGAAACATCTTGATACTCCTATTGAATATGACACTCTAATTGCTCTAGGTTCCATGATGGGGTCTGGCGGAATGATTGTTATGGATGAAGATAACTGCATGGTTGATGTTGCAAGATTTTTCTTAGACTTTACCAAAGACGAATCTTGTGGAAAATGCACTCCTTGCAGAATAGGAACAAAAAGACTTTTAGAAATACTTCAAGATATAACAGAAGGAAGAGGAAAACCTGGAGATATGGAAAAATTAGAAAAACTAGGTTTAGGCATAAAGAAAACAGCACTTTGTGGTTTAGGACAAACTGCTCCAAATCCAATTTTGTCTACACTTCATTATTTTAAAGATGAATATGAATCTCACATATACGATAAAAAATGTCCAGCTAAAGCTTGTAGAGCTTTATTTGACTATACTATATTAGAAGATAAATGCAAAGGATGCGGACTTTGTGAAAGAAATTGCATTGTTGGTGCTATATCCGGTAAAATTGGAGAAATACACGTTATAGATAGCGATAAATGTGTTAAATGCGGTTTATGTTCTCAAGTTTGCAGATTTAAAGCTATTGTAAAGATATAAGGAGGGATTAAAGAATGGATATGGTTAAATTAACTATAGATGGAATTGAAGTTAGCGTTCCTAAAGGAACAACAGTGTTAGAAACAGCTAAAAAGGTTGGAGTTCATATCCCTACCCTTTGTTACTTAAAAGAAATTAACGAAGTTGCTAGCTGTAGGGCATGTATCGTGGATGTATCAGGAAAACTTCTAACCTCATGTACACTAAAAGTTCAAGAAGGTATGAATGTAAAAACAAACACTCCAGCAGTACGAGAAGGACGAAAACTAGTAGTAGAACTTCTTCTTTCTAACCACAAAAGAGAATGCACTACATGTATCAGAAATGAAAATTGTGAACTTCAAGATTTAGCAAAAGAATTAAATATAAGAAACCTACCTTATGAAGGCGAAAAATCAAAATGCAATATTGATTCTTCATCATATTCAGTAGTTCGAGATGCTGAAAAATGCATTCTTTGTGGTAGATGTATAAATACATGCGGAAAAGTTCAAACAGTCCATGCAATAAATTTTGTTGAAAGAGGATTTAATACTAAAGTCGCTCCAGCTTATGAACGAAATTTATTAGACACTGTTTGTGTAAACTGTGGGCAATGTATAATGGCTTGCCCCGTAGGTGCCCTTCATGAAAAAGAGAATATATCAGATGTTTGGGAGGCTATAATAAATCCTGAAAAAATAGTTATTGTACAAACCGCTCCTGCTATTAGAGTGGCACTAGGAGAAGAATTCGGCCTTCCTATTGGTACCAGGGTAACTGGCAAAATGGTAACTGCACTTAAAAAAATTGGATTTAATAAAGTATTCGATACTGATTTTGCAGCAGACCTTACAATAATGGAAGAAGGAACCGAACTTTTATCAAGACTGGCAAGTGGTGAAAATCTTCCTATAATGACTTCTTGTTGCCCAGGTTGGGTTAAATTTGTAGAACATAACTATCCCGATATGTTAAATAATCTTTCCACATGTAAATCACCTAGTGAAATGGAAGGCGCTCTAATAAAAAGCTATTTTGCTTCAAAATTAAATATGGACCCAAAAAAAATAGTTAGTGTATCTATCATGCCATGTGTTGGTAAAAAATTCGAGGGTACTCGGGATCAGCTTTCCGTAGATAATATGTCAGATGTGGATATAGTATTAACTACAAGAGAATTAGCTCAGATGATTAAAGAAGCTAGTATAGATTTTAATAATCTTAAAGATAGTGATTTCGATAATCCATTTACTGAAGGAACAGGTGCTGGTGTTATATTTGGCGCAACCGGTGGAGTAACTGAGGCTGCTTTAAGAACAATCTTTGAATTAACTTCTGGTGAAGAATTAAAGGATATAAATTTTAAAATAGTACGAGGAATAGATGGATTAAAAGAAACAAAAGTTAAACTTCCAGACGGAAGATTTATAAATGCAGCTATCGTAAGTGGTCTTGGAAATGCTAGAAAAGTATTGAATATGATAAAAAACGGAGAAAAAAACTATCACTTCATTGAAGTTATGGCATGTCCTGGTGGATGTGTAACTGGCGGTGGTCAGCCTATTGTAAATCCAAGTAAAATGGATATAGATGAAGTTAAAAAGCTAAGAGCTAAAGCTATATATGAAGAAGATGAATCTTTAAAAATTAGAAAATCTCATGAAAATCCTGATATTAAAAAAATATATGAAGAATTTTTAGAAAAACCAAATAGTCATATAAGTCACACTTACCTCCACACAACTTATATAAAAAGAAATAAATTCTAAAAAAGAAAAGCCAAAGGCTTTTCTTTTTATTTATCTTTTCCTAATTTTCTTGATTCACTTGAATAACCTATCTCATCAGAAGTCTCAACTTTCATATTCCCTAATTCTGGTTTAGATTTTTTCTTAACTTTTTTGTTATCCTTTGAATTCTTATTGTCTTTATGTGACATATTACTCCTCCTTGAATTTGTTTGAAATTTATATTAAATATAAATCCCTTCAAAGAGTAATATTTCCTATTTAACTGATTTTATTCATATTTTTTAATCTAACTTATTTCCTTCATAACTTTTATAAAATTTAGCTACAGTTTTAAAACCACTCTCTATCATTGCATTATAAGAAGCTTCTTGAATTTCTTTAACAGATATTATTTTTATATCTGTTTTATTCAAATTATCTTCCACATTTTCAACTAAAACATCGATATCTGATTTGGTAAATGGCATTTTAGCGTCATCTGATGCATTCTGAAAACTAGTCCTTACTTTTTTAATATCAAATTCCTGTATTCTTCCATCTCTCTTTATAACATTCATAAACAATCCCCCTATATTATTTCATTTATTTTATTAATAATTTCTTTATTATCCATATCATCTATATTCCCTAAAGAATCAAGCAATCTAAATATCTTTTCCTTCTTAGTTTGAGATGATTCTTTAAATATTTCTCTAGTAGAAAACTTCTCGCCTACATTCATTATCCTAGCATTAAATCCTTTAGATTTTATTAATTCTTTAAAAGATTTAGATGCTTCTTCGTCTCCGTGTGCTAAAAGAACTTCCTTAGGTTTTGTTTTAAAATTCATAATCCAATTTAATAATCCATATCTATCTGCATGGCCTGACAACCCAGGAATGTTATATATGCTAGCATTTACAGCAATCTCTTCCCCGAATATTTTAACAGTTTTAGCTCCTTCTAAAATTTTTCTTCCAAGAGTACCTTCTGCCTGATATCCAACAAATACTATAGCACATTCTTTTCTCCACAAATTATGCTTTAAATGATGCTTTATTCTTCCAGCTTCGCACATCCCACTAGCTGATATAACCACCATGCCACTTTGAATTTTATTTAGTTTCGCTGATTCTTCTGCAGTTTTTGTAAAATTAAGTCCTGTGAATTCCAAAGGATTATCTCCACTTTTTAATAAAGCCTTGGCTTCTTCATCATAATTCTTAGTATGTTTTCTAAACACCTTAGTAGATTCTATAGCTAAAGGACTATCTACATAAACATTTATCCCTTTTAATTCATTCTTTTCTATGTATGAATTTAAAGTGTACAATACTTCCTGAGTTCTACCTACTGCAAATGAAGGAATAACTACATTTCCTCCTTTTTTCATAGTATCTTTTATAATATATGATAACTCTTCAAAGGAATTATTAACTTTTTTATGAACTCTATCACCATATGTTGTTTCCATAATAACATAATCTGCATAATCAATATAAGTTGGATCATTAATTAAAGGTATATCAACATTTCCAAGGTCCCCAGTGTATACAAACTTAATTTCTTTGCCGTCTTCTGTTATAATTATCTCTATAATAGCAGAACCTAAAAGATGTCCAGCATCCCTAAATCTTATCCTAAATCCCTCAAATAATTCAATCCATCTATCATAAGAGTACGCTCTAAACAAACTTAAACTATCTGCTGCATCTTTTACTGTATACATAGGGTCTAATTTATCTAAACCTTTTCTTTCTCTTTTCCTGTTTTTCCATTCTAATTCCATTTCTTGAATATGTCCACTATCTTGAAGCATAATATTACATAAATCATAAGTAGCTTCTGTTGTTATAACAAAACCACCAAAACCTTTCTTAAATAGAAGCGGTATCCTTCCACTATGGTCAATATGTGCATGGGATAATAAAACATAATCTATATCTTTAGGGTTAAATGGAAAATCTTCATTTCCTCTTTCCCTTTCATCTCTCCCTTGAAACATTCCACAATCTAAAAGAATATTTTTACCATTAGCCCTCATTATATGACAAGACCCAGTTACACATGATGCTGCACCATAAAAGTTAATATCCATACCTGCCTCCTATTTTTTTATCTCTGTATAATCAACATCAACAGCTTCATTTTTCATTTCTTCAAAGCTATCTTCTTTTTTAAAAGCCTCTTTCTTATTAACATTTTGTTTTTTACCAATATCTTTAATCTTAAAATATTTGTACAATTTAAAACACACCCATATTATTATTCCTATTATTATTATATAAGGAAGTAAATTTAGAAATAGAAATGCTAAACCAATAACTACTATGAAAAAAATTATTGAACGTAAAATATCTGACAAAAAATTTCACCTACCTATTAATATTATAATTATATTATACCATAAACCATAAAATATCTTTTTAACATTCTATTAAATATTTCTTACATATATATTATACCAAAATTAAAAAAATATAAAATGAATATATGTTAATCAATAAAAATATTAATATAATAAGTATGATTTAGGAGTTATTATGGATAGTAATGAACTATTTAATAAGGTTGAAGAAATAAATAAATTTAAGGAAGATTTAGTACTTCTGCCTTTAAATCCAGAAGAACAAAAATACATAGAACTTAATTTATATCCTTTAGTAGATATATTTTCTCGTCTAGCATCATCATCTCAAAATTTAGCTATTACCGCTGACCAGCTATCTACGTCTATAACTACTAAAGCTAAAAGAAACAAAATTCAAAATACAGAAAGTTTAATCTATACAATAAACGAAGATTGTGAAGACCTTTATAAAATTATTCACCAAAGATTAAAATTACTAAAATAAAAATACCAAGCTACGCTTGGCACTACATCCCTATATCTCTATTTTTCTTCTTATACACTGGATTAAATTTAAAAAACACTCTTAATAATTTACTAAAATAAGTCTCTTGTCCCCTTTTTAAATAGTAAAAACCTACTACTGAAGTAAATAAAGCTCCTAAAGTATCTACTATTAAGTCCCCCATAGTATCTATAAGACCTGATTTTTGCATATTAAGTCCAAAAGTTGAATCCATAAAAAACTCGAATATTTCCCACAAAGCACCTACTGCCACTGCAAATGTAAAAGAAAAAATAGCTACAAATATAGGTGTCATATTTAAATTAACGCCCTCATCTTTATTTAAAATATATACCAATAAAAAACCTGTAAAACCTAAAATTATTCCGGATAAAGTATGAAGCATTGTATCCCACCAAGGAAATATAATATAATAATTTCTAAGTTCTCCTAAATATTGAGCTGAAAATATAAATATTAATATTATGATTTGAAAACTAGGAGGAAGTTTTATTTTGTTTTTTTTAGCTATAATATCTGGTAAATACGTTATAAATAATGAAAATACCGCTGTAAAGAAATTCAAATAATTTCCTTTTCCAAAACTTAATACAGCAGCTATCAAGAAAAGTAATCTAAATAAATACGCTAAACCATCTTCTAGTTTAGCTTTATTTTTAAATTTCATAGTGCCTCCCTTTTATCTTTAGTATATTGTATGTATAAAAATACGAATCTAATACCCTAACATAGCTGGAGCTTTTATAGATATTAAAGTTACTATTCCTCCACATATAATAGAACCTATAATCGCACAAATTAATGACTTTTTAAAATCAATTTTCAAAAAAGCTGCTATGGCACTACCTGTCCAAAGTCCGGTTGTAGGAAGTGGTATTGCTATAAAAATAACAAGTCCTATTCCCTTAAATCTTTCTACCTTTTTAGTTCCCTTATTTATTTTTCTTTCTACAAATTTATTGAACTTATCAAATATTTTATACTTTTTCATCCAACTAAATATTTTATTAAATAAAAGTAAAACAAATGGTACAGGTATAAGAGACCCTAAAACACTAACAAAATAAGCTGTTAAAGGATTTAAATTATTTACATATATTCCAAATGGGATTGCACCCTTTTGTTCAATAATAGGAATTGCAGAAAGAAACATAGTTTTTAATATATCCATTTTATTCTCCATTCATTTATTAATTTTTATCTCTACTTAATATATAATAATAAACTATTTAAGTCAAATTAAGCTGCATAAGCAGCTTAATTTGATTTTTTCTTATTTGTTCTATTAGAATTCTTAGCACTCTCTCTTGTTAATGGTGTATCATTATTACTCTTTCTTTCTCTAACCTCTTTTTTATCAATTTGACTATCTTTTGCCATATAATCACCTCCTAATATCTATTATTCCAAAAACATGTTAAAATATAACCATATTTTAAGGCAAGGAGATAATATTATGAAATATATTGATATGCATTGCGATACTGCATCTAAATTATTAGATGAAAATAAATTTCTACTGGATAATGATTTTTCTATAGATATAAATAAACTTATCAAAGGTCACTCTATGGCTCAATTTTTTGCTTTCTTTATAGATATGAAAAATACTGAAAATCCCTTTGATCGTATTTTAAAAATGAAAGATGTTTTATTTGAAGAAATATCTAAAAACAAAGATAGACTTTCCTTAGCCACCGACTATAATTCTCTAATAAAAAATCAAGATAAAAATAAGATATCTTGTTTTCTAACTTTAGAAGAAGGTGGTGCAATAAATGGAGATATAAACAATCTAGATATTTTATATGATTTGGGGTTAAGGCTTATAACTTTAACATGGAATTATGAAAATCAAATAGGCTATCCTCATAATATTGAATATTATAAAGATAAAGGACTAAAGCCATTTGGCAAAGATTTAATTGAAATTATGAATCACTATAAAATGATTATAGATGTATCCCACTTATCTGATAAAGGATTTTATGATGTAGCTAAATTATCAAAATTTCCTTTTGTAGCATCTCATTCTAATTCAAGATTTATACAAAATCATTCAAGAAATCTATCTGATGAAATGATAAAAACTCTAGCTAATTCTGGTGGTGTTATGGGGCTTAATTTTTGTAGCAGTTTCCTTGGAAATAATCCTGTATCTACAATAGATGATATGAAAAATCATTTAATGCATATTAGAAATAAGGGTGGAATAGATGTTATCTGCTTAGGCACAGATTTTGATGGAATAGAAAATCAAGTTGAAATAAAAGATGCCTCTGAAATGGATAAACTATATTTAGCTTTAAAAGGAACTTTTAATGAAGATGAAATTGAAAAGATATTTTATAAAAATGCTATAAGATTGATAAAAGATGTTCTATAAAAAAAATAGGGGTTAACCCCTATTTTTTTTACATGATTCTCTTATTTTCAGTTCATAATCTAAAACAAATTGTTCTTCTTCAAGATCCTGATTATTTATTTTTTTTATTAACATTCTCATTCCTACAGAACCCATATCATACATAGGTTGAGACACAGTAGATAATTTAGGATAAAAAATAGAAGCTACATATATATCATCAAAACCTATTACATCTACATCCTCTGGTACTTTGATTTTCTTTTCTCTAAGTGCATTTATTGCTCCCATAGCAACTTCATCAGATACACAAAATATGGCATCTATATCATTTTTAGATATTATTTCTAATATTCCATCGAATCCATCTTTTGCTTTTGAACCTCCAAAATAAACTAAATCTTCATCTAATTCCATTCCATTTTCCAAAAGTGCCTTCTTATACCCTGAATATCTACTAGCTTTAGCATTCATCTTATTTTCATAAACTCCTAAATATGCTATCCTTTTATTACCATTATTTATTAAATATGAAACTGCATCATAAGCCGCTTTTTTATTATCAACAGTTACACTTGGATATTCCATATTATCATCTTTAGTTTCTACTAAAACTGTTGGCAATTTAAGTTCTTTAGTTAAATTTATTATGTTTTTATTTAATGAACTACTCATTAAGACTATACCGTCTACCATTTTTTCTCTAAGTACATTAAGATATTCCTGTTCCTTTTCTGGATCTAAATCTGTATTACATAATATTATATTGTAATCATATATATTAGCTACATCCTCAGCTCCACGTACAACTTCTGGATAAAAGGGATCCGAAATATCCGGTACTACTATACCTATTGTTTTAGTTTTTTGTGTTTTCAAACTTCTAGCTACTATATTAGGTCTATATCCTAATTTTTTAATAGCATCTAGAACTCTTTGTTTAGTATCATCATTAACTACATCGACATCATTTAAAACTCTTGAAACGGTAGCTATAGAAACTCCTGCATCTCTAGCTACGTCCTTTATAGAAATGGACATACTCCTACCTCCTTAACTAACTGTATTTTATCTTTTAAACTTTCTTTTCATTATACTTTTAATATTGCTATCTTTCAAGTAACTATCCTATATATTAATAATATTTTACGTGATTAAACTTAATATTGATAAAAACAAGCCCCATGGGGCTTGTTTTTATATTTTTTCTACTACTATTCCGACTTTAAGTCCATTTATAGCACAATCAATATAATCTTTCTTTTCATTATAGAAAACATTCATAGCTAAAGTTTCTTTTCTAATTCTGCTTTCAAATTTTTTTATTACTATTTCTATTTCTTCATTTCCAGCTACATAAAGATTTATTTTATCAGCAACTTCAAAACCATTTTCTTTTCTCATGTTTTGAACTTTTGATAACACTTCTCTTAATTTACCTTCTTCACTAAGTTCTGGTGTTATTACAGTGTCTAATACAACTCCTATAGTTTCCTCTCCTGAAAAAGCATATCCTTCTAATCCTTTCATAGTTATTAAAAGATTATCCTCATTAAGTTCAATTTCATTTTCAGAAACATTTATAGACACCTTTTCTCCAGCTTGAATCCTTTGTGCTAAATCCATCTGATTAAATTCAGCTAAAGCTTTCTTTATAGCTGGTATATATCTTCCATATTTCTTTCCTATAATAGGTAAGTTAGGTTTAATTTCAAAATTTACATATTGAGATAAATCTGCTCCAAAAATAACTTCTTTTATATTAAGTTCTTCCTTTACTATATCTTTATAATAATCTGGAAGTGTCTTAGTAGAAACAAGCATTTTGGAAAGTGGTTGCCTATTTTTAGCATTAGCTCCATTTCTAGCACTTCTTCCTAATTTAACTATAGAATAAGCAAGTTCCATTTCTTTTTCTAAATTCTCATCCACTAATTTTTCATTATTCAATGGCCATTTACATAAATGAATACTTCTTGGTGCTTCTTTGTCTAAACCTAAAACTAGATTTTGATATATTTCTTCAGTCATAAACGGAACAAATGGTGCTGCTATTTTAATTAAAGTAGTTAAAACGTAGTATAATGTTTTATATGCTCCTATTTTATCATCTGTTAATTTATCAACCCAGAATCTACTTCTATTTCTTCTTACATACCAATTTGATAATTCATCAGTAAAGCTTTCTATAGCTAAGGCGCTTTGAGTTATTCTATATCCATCTAAATCATCTGAGACTTCTTTTACTAAAGTATTTAATTTAGATACGATCCATTTATCCATAATATTAGAAGACTCAAATTCTTCATATTTTAAAGGATTAAATTTATCTATTTCTGCATACAAAATATAAAATGAATATACGTTCCATAAAGTTCCTAAGAATTTTCTTTGACTTTCTGCAACAGCTTTTTCATAAAATCTTGATGGCAACCATGGTGCACTTGATGTATAGAAATACCATCTTGTGGCATCTGCTCCTTCATTATCTAAAACTGTAAATGGATCTAATACATTACCCTTATGCTTTGACATTTTTATTCCATCTTTATCTAATACATGACCTAAAACAACGCAATTTTCATAAGAAGATTTTCCAAATATTGATGTTGAAATAGCAAGAAGTGTGTAAAACCATCCCCTTGTTTGGTCAACAGCTTCTGATATAAACTGAGCTGGAAAATTCTTTTCAAATAATTCCTTATTTTCAAATGGATAATGATGTTGTGCAAAAGGCATAGAACCTGAATCAAACCAACAATCTATAACTTCTGAAGCTCTAGTCATCTTCTTACCACATTTTTCACATTTTAAGTTTACATTGTCTATATAAGGCTTATGCAATTCTATATTATCTGGTACATTTATTCCCTTTTCCTTAAGTTCTTCTATACTTCCTATGCATTCTCTATGACCGCATTCACATTCCCATATAGGAAGTGGAGTTCCCCAGTATCTTTCTCTACTTATTCCCCAGTCGATAACATTGTCAAGGAAATTACCAAATCTTCCTTTTTTTATATTATCAGGATACCAATTTATTTTATCATTATTTTCTAAAAGTTCATCTCTTAGACTTGACATTGCAACAAACCAGCTTTTCCTTGGATAATATAATAAAGGCGTATCACATCTCCAACAGTGAGGATAATCATGTGCAAATTTTTCTGCTTTATATAAAATATTTTCTTCTTCTAAGTATTTTACTATTTTAGGGTCAGCATCCTTTACAAATATCCCTTTCCATAAATCAACTGACTCAACAAATTTACCTTGAGTATCTACTAAATTTATTAAAGGCAAACCATTCTTTTTTCCAACCAAATTATCATCTTCACCATAAGCTGGTGCTATATGAACTATTCCTGTACCATCTGTTAAAGTTACAAAATCTCCATGAATTATAAAAAATGCTTTTTCATCAGGTTTTTCAAATTTAAACATTTGCTCATATTCTTTACCTAAAAGATCTTCACCTTTAAATTCTGAAACTAATTCATATTCCCCTTCAAGTTTATTTAATAAAGATTTTGCTAATATATAGTGTTCATCATTTTGAACAACTTCTACATAGTCATATTTTCTATTTACAGCAAGTGCTACATTACTTGGAAGTGTCCAGGGTGTAGTAGTCCAAACTAAAATAAATTTATCTTCATCTTTTAGTTTGAATTTAACGTAAACTGAAGTTTCTTTTACATTTTTATATCCTTGAGCAACTTCATGAGAAGATAGAGAAGTTCCACATCTTGGGCAGTAAGGAACTATTTTATGTCCTTTATACAAAAGTTCCTTATCCCACATAGTTTTTAAAGCCCACCAAACAGATTCTATATAATCATTATGATAAGTAACATAAGGATCATCCATATCCACCCAAAATCCAACTCTTTCGGACATATCTTTCCATTGATTAGCATAAGTAAATACGCTATCTTTACATTTTTTAACAAAATCTTCTACTCCATATTCTTCAATTTGAGGTTTCCCTGATATTCCTAAGCTCTTTTCCACCTCAAGTTCTACAGGAAGCCCATGGGTATCCCATCCTGCCTTTCTAAGCACTCTGTATCCTTGCATAACCTTATATCTAGGAATTAAGTCTTTCATAACTCTTGTTACCACATGTCCTATATGTGGCTTTCCATTAGCTGTAGGAGGTCCATCATAAAATGTAAAATACTCTCCATCCTTATTACACTCAAGACTCTCTTTAATTACGCCTTCTTCCTTCCAAAGCTTCAATGTGTCTTTTTCCATATCCACAAAGCTTTTAGAAGTATCAATTTTTTTATACATCTCTCTACTCCCTTTCTATGTAAACTTCATTTTATTTTTTATAATATAAAAAAGCCTTGTCTTAATAGGACAAAGCTAAAATACCACCTATATGGTTCTTTTTTAAGTACTAACATACTCTATCCTATAACGCAGGAATGCGGTCCAGCTTACTAAAATTTCAGCCTACAGCTCCTAGGTGATTTTCAAAAATCTATCAACTGCAAAAATTCCACCCCATTTTGCTCTCTTAAAGTCTTTGATTTTCTACTTTTCCTATTCAATGCTTTTCGTAAATATTATATATTATGGAATTTTTATTGTCAATTAATTTTAATTTAAATTAATGTACAAATTCTAAATCTTCTACAATTTTATTCACCCCAATTTCTTCAAGATAACTATTTATGGTAGGTATTATAACATCTAAACATTGAGTAAATAGTATTATTACTTCTTTTTCTATAGCATTTTTCATTGCATATACTATAGCTTCCTCTTCTTTAAATATTACTTCTAGATTTTCCATATTAAAATCACTTTCCTTAACCCCATTTTTTAATAAATTTGCTGTTTCTCCCGGCTTTCTTCCTCTTAAATCAGCTTGTTCCCTTATAATAATAAAATCACTATTATCCCCCGATATTTTCCCAAGTTCTGTAATATATTTATCCATTCTATCTCCAGGTGCTGCAATAATAGAAGTTGTTTTTGATGGTTTAACTCCTTTTATTAGATTAAAAACCTCAATAAAAGCTTCACTGTTATGCCCATAGTCTAACACAATTTTAAATTTTCCAAGATCCACTATGTTTTGTCTTCCTGGATTTATATATAAATCACAATTTATATTTTCAATAGCTTTTACTATCTTATTCATATCATTTTCTATTTTATTAATAGCGCTAATACTAGCCATAATATTAAAAATATTTGATCTAGATTTCCCGTAATGAGTAAAAGCAATGGAATTAATATCCATAAGTTTTTCTTCTTTTCTTTTTACACAATGAATTATATTCTCATCCTGCAAATAATAAGCTTCTCCTCCATTTTGAATATGTTCTTCTACTAAGCTAGTTTTATTTAAGGAAATTAACGATATATTTTCTTTGCTTTCAAATTTATCGTATACCCTTCTATCTGCTTTTAATACAACTTTACCGCCTTTATCTACTTCTTCTAACATTACTAGTTTCACATCTATTAAATCATCAATATTATTAATACCATCCATGCCTATATGGTCCTCTGAAATTGATGTCAAAATAGCTACCGCTGCTTTTTCATATCCTAAACCATTTTTTAATATTCCACCTCTTGCAACTTCTAAAACGCAAGAATCCACTGTTTTATTTTTCAGAAGCTCTCTAGCACTTAAAAAACCTGTAGTGTCTCCACTCTTTAGCAATTTGTTTTTTATATATATTCCTCCTGTACATGCAATCCCTGAATTATACCCAATAGCATTTAAAATTTTATGGATAAGCCTTGCGGTAGTTGTTTTACCATTAGTTCCTGTAACTGAAAATATTGGTATATTGTATGTTCTATCCTTTATAAGTGATATTATAAGGAAATTAGCTATTTCTTTTAAATTTAGTTTCATATCTTCTAAAATATCAAATACTGAACCTAAATCAACTATTTTGTATCCATTTTCATAATAAAAATCTATATACATAAATTTTATATTTAATGTATTATATATTTTTAAAATTAATTCATCTAATTCATTTGCAGTATCTATCTTTTCATAGGTTTTTGCTTTTTTATAAAATAAGCCTTGTTCATTTTTAAAACATATTACTCTAAAATTAACTTGCCCTACATAAAAAAATATTCGAGAATAGTTATATAACATATTATCTAATACAGTAACATATTCATCTTTACTAGTTAATGTAACTAATATCTTATTACCTTTTTCAACAGTTGTTAAATTAATAGGTAATTTTTCTAATTCATTACTGCTTTTATTATCTATAACTTTCCAATAAACCGTACTAATATTTGCATACTTCAATTTTAAAAATAAAGTTTCTCTATTTTTAATTTCCATTACACTTGTCATATTTTCAAAATCAAGATAATTTTTACCTAAAACGCAGGATTTTTTACCATAACCTATCTGATACAAATTACTACTTAATTTTATATATGGTATATTATATCTTGCTGCATAATCTATTATATATCTAATAAATTCATCTTCCTTTAATTTACTAGCTCTTGCTAAAATTTCTTCTAAACTAAATTCATTATCTATTATATTATTTATTATAAAAACAGATATAGTTTCCTCTTTATATGTTAAATAAATTTCCCCTACTTGTTCTTTTATAATATAATCAACTAATTTTTCTTTAAATCCTAATAAAAAAGATATTTTGAAATAATATTTTAATAATGTTTTTACATCTTCATCTTTATAATCTGAAATAACTACCCTTATTACTTTTTTAATTTTACTTATATTATTTCCCTCATATATTTTTATTCCTTGTAATTTCATATATAGCTTCTCCTTTTCCTATAAAAAAATCTATTAGCTATAATTTTTAACTATTATTTATTTTTTTATTCAAATATTACTACGTACATATATGGTATAGTTGTCTACTAATTTAAATTATGTTAGTATGGATTTAATTAAATATTTTATTATGAGGTGATTATTTTGAAAAAAACATTAAATTTATTTTTACTCATATTTTTAACTTTTACTATAATAGGCTGTGGTAATAAAACTAACCAAACTACAGAAGATACAATAAAAGAGCCTGAAATCAAAGATGAAATAATAGTTGAACCAGTTAAATACTACTCACCATTTACAGGAGAAGAAGTTTCAGAAGATGATTCGAAAAAAATTGCTTTTATGACTATAGTAGAAAATTCATACGATGCAAGACCTCAGTCTGGTGTTATTTATGCAGATGTAGTTTATGAAACACTAGCAGAAGGTGGGATTCCAAGATTTATGCTTTTATTTCAAAAAAATGATACCGACATAATAGGACCTGTAAGGAGTGCTAGGCCTTATTTTGATGTACTATCCAAAGAATATAACCTAGCTTTTGCTCATTGTGGAGGTAGCGACGAAGCAATAGAAAAAATAAATAATGAAGGATTAATGAGTTTAAATGAATTTGCATATACTAATACTTATTGGAGAGATAATACTAGATACGCACCTCATAATTTATATACATCTTCAACAAATGTACGCGATTTAATAAAAGAAAAAAACTATTCAACTCAGTCTAATATTAAATTTGATTTTGACACTGAATATTGGAATGATGCATCTTTTGCTCCTGCTACAGATGTTGATATTAAATTAAGTTCTACATATGATACAAATTATCAGTGGAACAATGGGAAATATGAAAAATATATGGATGGAGAAATTGCTAAAGATCGAGAAACCAAAAATACTTTTACTACTACAAATATAATAATTCAAATAACAGATATATCATCTATAGATACATATGGACATTTATTTATAGAACAAATTGGCAAAGGAAATGGATACTTTATATCTAATGGTAAAATGGTCCCTATTACCTGGTCAAAATCTACTGAAACATCACAAACTATGATATATGATTTAGGAGGAAATGAAGTTCCATTTAATACAGGAAATACTTGGTGGGAAATAGTAGATAATTCAGCAGAAATAAATATAAACTAGTTGACAAATTAAAAATTTAGAATATAATATAATTAAGATTAAATCATACAAAGTTACTCGGATATACTATGATAAAGGAAAGTAACATTTTCTGAATATAAAGAGAGAGATTCTCCTGCTGAAATGAATCTTATTGGATGATAATGCGAAGTGCCCTTTTGAGTTATGCACCGAATTTAGTAGGCTGCATCGGGTTCGCCCGTTAAAGCGATAGAGTATTTTGGTACTTACGGAGTGAATTTATAGAGTGGACTATTCAAACATTGTCTCTATTGAGGCAATGTTTATTTTTTTGTAAAAGAAAGGATGATTAAAATGTTATATACAAATATATTGTCATTAATTGGTAATACGCCTATGGTTAAATTAAATAAAATGGTGGATAATACTACATCAGAAATATATATTAAACTAGAAAAATACAACATAGGTGGGAGTATAAAAGATAGAGCAGCATTATATATGATTGAAGAAGCTGAAAAAAAAGGATTGTTAAAAAAAGATTCAGTAATAATAGAGCCAACAAGTGGCAATACAGGAATAGGCTTAGCCTTAGTTGGAATGTTAAAAGGATATAAGGTAATAATAGTTATGCCTGATTCTATGAGTATGGAAAGAAGAAGCACAATAACAGCTTACGGAGCTTCGCTAGTTTTAACAGATGGGAAAAAAGGAATGAAAGGTGCAATTGAAAAAGCCTATGAACTAAAAGCTCAAAACTCGAAATATTTTATTCCTGACCAATTTGAAAATAGATCAAATTCATTAAGTCACTACGAAACCACATCAAAAGAAATATTAAAAGATATCCCTGATATAAATGCTTTTATAGCAGGTGTTGGAACAGGTGGAACTATATCTGGAGTAGGTAAAAGATTAAAAGAATATGATGAATCTATTCTAACTATAGCCGTTGAGCCAAGTGAAAGTAGTGTTTTATCAGGAAATAGCGCTGCTCCACATAAAATTCAAGGAATAGGCGCAGGCTTTATTCCTAAAATATATGATGAAAAATATGTAGATGAAATATATAAAATAACAAATCAAGAGGCTTATGAAGCCGCTTATAATATGGCAAATAAAGAAGGTATATTAGTTGGAATATCATCTGGTGCAAATATAGCAGCTGCAATAAAACTCAGCAAAATATTAGGTCCATCTAAAAAAATAGTTACTATTGCACCAGATGGAGGAGAAAAATATCTAAGTACAGGTTTATTTAATAAGGAGTGATTTTATGTTTAAAAATTTAAGATATGATATAAAAAATGTATTTAAAAACGATCCAGCAGCAAAAAGTTCAATAGAAATATTTTTATTATACCCAGCTATACACGCTTTAATTTATTATAGAATAGCTCATTTTCTATACAAATATAAATTTTTCTTTTTAGCTAGAATGTTTTCTCAACAAGGAAGATTTTTTACAGGAATAGAGATTCATCCTGGTGCTAAGATAGGGAAAGGATTATTTATAGACCATGGTATGGGAGTGGTTATTGGTGAGACTACAGAGATAGGCGACAATGTGGTTTTATATCAAGGAGTAACCTTGGGTGGTACTGGAAAAGATTCAGGTAAAAGGCACCCTAATATAATGGATAATGTAGTTATTGGAAGTGGTGCTAAAGTTTTAGGTCCTATTACCGTTGGAGAAAGTTCAAAAGTTGGAGCTAATGCCGTGGTACTAAGAGACGTTCCTGCAAATTCAACAGCTGTTGGAATACCCGCAAAAATAATAACAAAAGCTTTAGACCCTATTGTAGATTTAGAAAACTATAATAAATTTAATTTTAATTAACATCATTCTTATAAAAAATAGAATATTTATTGATAAAAGAATGTTTGTTTTAATAATAAAACTTTAAATAATTTAATTGAAAATGAACTGTTTTAGCTATAGCCTAGGCTATAGCTTTTTTATATTAAAGTTACTTTTATAACATGTTCTAATTTAACTAATCCTTGAATTATTTCAGTTTTCCTAACATAGTTTGGCACATATATAGTATAAAACGCACTATTATATTTACTGTCTGAAGTTTCAATATCTTCTACATTAAATTCAATATCTTTAACTCTTAATCCAATAGAATCAAAATAATCCTCTGAAGTTTTTATAAATTCTAATTTATTATCATATACTATTTCTAATTTTGCATATTTATTTTTATCTAAAAATCTGGATTCAAATCTTTTTAAAGTAACTAAAACTATAAACACTATAAGTGTAGCTATTATGCTAAGAGGATAATATCCCAACCCTACAGCAAGTCCAATACATGCTACAGTCCAAAGGCTTGCCGCTGTAGTTAGTCCTCTTACAGAGCCTTTTAAGTGGATTATAGTGCCTGCTCCTAAGAAACCTATGCCACTTATAACCTGAGCACCATACCTACCTACGTCTATTTTTATGGAATTTGCAAGTTCTGGATGTTCACTTATTAATTTTATAGTATCTTGTAAACTAAATAATGAAATTAAAGACACCACCGCTGCACCTACACAAACTAAAATATGAGTTCTAAATCCAGCCGGTCTATTTTTATACTCTCTTTCATATCCAACAATTCCTCCAATAACAACTGCCAAAAGAAGTCTTAACACAACTTCAATATAACTCATAGCTTCCACCCCACATTTTATAAACATTTCATCTTTTCATTGTAACACTTTTTACCTTTCTTTAAAATATTTGAATTTATATGTTATAATGTAATGTATGAATTATATAAATAATAGATTGTGTAAATTCACTACATTTAATAAGGTAGGACTAATATGGATGATTTTATAAAAAAGGAACAAAAAAAATTATATAATGAATATAAAAAAAAATTATCAGAACTAAAAAAGATAGAAAAAGAAAAAAATGCTGTAGGTCAAGTTTTTACTAAGGGATTATTACCTATATATGTTTTATTTATCTTAAGTGAACATCCAACAAATGGAAACGATATATCAAGGAAAGTTGGTATAAGAACCAAAGGACATTGGATTCCTAGTACAGGCGGCATATATCCAATACTAAATAAATTTGAAAAAGATAATTTAATAGAAGGCGTATGGATAGATAACAAAAAAATATATTCATTAACGGATAAGGGTACTAAAGAATTTGAAAATAAAAAATCACTTCTTCAAAACAAAATAAAAGACTCATTAGAAGTATTTAAAATAATCTATTCTGACCTATATTTGTAATAAAATATATTTAACTATTTTGCGTGTTTGATATTAAGAAAACTTTGGTGTATACTAAAGAAAAATAAATATGTACTAGGGGTGCCTTTGGCTGAGAGATGATTTATCATTAACCCTTTAACCTGATCTGGATAATGCCAGCGTAGGAAAGTTGATTTTAAATTTAAACCTTCCTTTACTGGAAGGTTTCTTTTATTTAAAACACCAAACACTAGTACACTAGGAGGTTTTTATGAAAAGTATATTAACAAATCTTTCAGAAGTATTTGGAAGTATCTCTACAGTTTTCGCTATAGTAGCTCTTATTCTTTTTATCATAGTTTTCATTAAAATGAAAAAGATAAAATTCACTACTAAAATGATAGCTCAAGTAGGAATTGCTGTAGCATTGGCTACCGTTCTTGGCTTATTTAAAGTATTTCAAATGCCACAAGGTGGAAGTATAACCATAGGAAGTATGGTTCCTGTCATTCTTATTGCTTTATTCTATGGTCCTGAGGTTGGATTTTTAACTGGGTTTTTAGTAGGACTTATAAATCTTATTATATCACCTTATATACTTCACCCAGTTCAAGTTCTATTTGACTATCCCCTTCCTTTTATGGCACTTGGACTAGCTGGTTATTTTAAAAATAATAAATATTTAGCTACTGTGGTTGCAATATTAGGAAGATACCTATGTCATATAATTTCAGGTGTGGTGTTTTTCTCAGAATATGCAGGAACTCAAAATCCTATTATATATTCAATATTATATAATCTTACTTATCTAGCACCAGATGCTATAGTTTGTTTTGTTATTATGGCTCTTCTTCCTTTATCACATTTAAAACAATATTTTTCAAATTAAAATTTGTTTTGAATGTAAATAAGCAATTTACTAAATAAATTGCTTATTTTTTTAATTATTTAATTTTAAAAAATGTTGATAATTCATTATTTTCAAATTAAAATTTGTTTTAAATGTAAATAAGCAATTTACTAAATAAATTGCTTATTTTTTTAATTATTTAATTTTAAAAAATGTTGATAATTCATTATTTTCAAATTAAAATTTGTTTTGAATGTAAATAAGTAATTTACTAAAAAGTTCACCTAGGATTGCATAATTTAAATCAAATTATGCAATTCACTTAAGTGAACTTTTTTATAATTAAAATTGAATTTTATTTAAGAAATTATCTCTCACTTCATCATATTTTGGGGAATTTACCACATAACTTTCAAAACTTCCATTTTCAACTGATTCTGCTAATTCTAAATCTACAGGCATCTCTTGAAGAAGTGGAGAGCCTAATATATCCGCATGCTCTTTACCAGATTTTTTACTGAATATCCTTGTTTTTTCTCCGCACTTTTCACATATAACATAGGACATATTTTCAACAACACCAAAAACTTTTATATTCATTTTTTTACACATAATAACTACTTTTTTTACTATCATAGATACCATATCCTGTGGTGTTGAAACTACAACCATTCCACCAATTGGAAGGCTTTGCATTACTGTTAATGCTACATCTCCTGTTCCTGGAGGCATATCTATCAATAAGAAATCAAGATCACCCCATATAGTATCTACATACATTTGATTTAAAACACCAGTTATTAATGGGCCTCTCCAAATAACTGGTTGGTCTTCCTGTTCTGTAAGTAAATTAAGAGATATTACTTTTATTCCTGTTTCTGTTTCTACAGGTACAAACTGTACATCTTCTGAACCAGGTACAGGAATCATTTCTGCTCTTTTAGTATTTATACCAAGTATTCTTGGCATAGAAGGTCCTGTAATATCAGCATCTAAAACACCCACACTATATCCTAGAGCCTTAAGTTTAGCTGCTAATATTCCTGTAGCAGTAGATTTACCTACCCCACCTTTTCCACTTATAATTCCTATTACATTTTTAAAACTACCATATTTAGGTAAAGTCCTTGTGCAATTTTCTTGTGAATTACATTCACCACTGCTAGGACAACTATCACAACTACTCATTCATTTTCCTCCTCCATTGTTTTTTATACTATAATTATCTTGAAAATCAATTTAAATCAATTACATGTAATATTATATTATTAAACTAAATTTTAATCAAGTAAATAGCATATGCTATTCTAAAAATCCTGTGGCAAGTCTTTTTCTAAATATATATTTTCATTCCAAACTCCAGTTTTTCCATCTAATACATATTTAATATAATACACAACTTCATTTTTAGTTGTTTTATTGTAAAAAGTTATTTTATTTTTGTATAGGTCGGTTTTATACCCCAAAGTGTCTATAATCACTCTAACGTCACTGTTATCTTCACTATTTATATCTTTAATCAATATAGCTTTATTATTTTGTTTTTTAAGTTTAGTCTCAAATCCATCTAGTTCAGTAGACAAAATATATTTCAATATACCTACATCATTATTTATATTTATTGAAACAGAACTATAACTGTCCTCATCTCTAGTATACATCTCTAAAGTTTCTAAAATTGATTTATAATATAGTTCACTAAAATTCGAAGGTTTATTAATAGTCCAAAAATGAGCTATAATATCATCATCTAACCTATCTGATACAATATATACTTTATCATCGTTATATAAATTTCCTAAATTCTTTTTATCAAGTCCTGCTATATAACTAAACTCATATACTATATTTGCACCATCATACATTTCTATTTTATAATCTGGATTAAGCTCTGTTTTTTCTTCAACTACTTTAGCATCTGAAAAAATTTCATAAAAATCACTTATAGCATCTTTATCTGTAACTGAAAAAGTGAATCCTTTGTCTCTTGAATTTTGAATTATTATTTTATCTATTTTCCCATCTTTTATAAGTTCAAAATCAGTATTTTTGAGATTTAACTTAACTTTAATTTTATCCATACTACTACATCCTACAAATGTAATTGATATAAATATAATTAAAAACATTAAAATTATTTTTCTTTTATTAACCATAAATTAAACCCCCATTAGGCTTTTTTAAATCTATGTATATTAAAAAATATAACTCCTACTATAACAATAAACAAAGAAATAAATTGAGATGTAGATAAAACTCCTATAAATCCTCTTACTTCATCTCCCCTAAAAAATTCTATAATAAATCTACCTACGCTATAAAATATAACATATAGTCCAAATACCCTTCCATCCTTGATATTTTTTCTAGCAAACCAAATAAGAAATAATCCAAGTAAAACATCATAAACTGCGGAAATTGGCTGTGTTGGAAAAAGGTGAACATGATTTGGAGCAAAAGGAGACTTTGTAAATTCTAAATAAATTTTTGATGTAGTTTCCTTGCCATAGCAACATCCAGCTAAAGTACAACCTAACCTTCCAATTCCTTGAGCAATAGCTACAGATGGAATGGCTAAATCAAATATCTTTAATATATCCCATTTTTTTCTCTTAGCATATATATATACTGCCAAAGCACCACCTATAATAGCACCATAAATTACAAATCCATTTCCAAAATCCTTTAATACAGATGGGTCTGCAATTATATTTTTTAAATCAGTTAGTAAATATAAAATTTTGCCTCCAAGCACACCAGCTATTACAGCAAATATCTCCATATTTAATAAACTATCCTCGTCATATCCTCTTATTTTGCCTCTTTTATTTAATATTAACACTGCAGTAATAATTCCAATCGTTATCATCATTCCATATCCATAAATATTTTTACCAAAAATCTGAAATAAAACCGGCCTCATAGTATAACCCCCTGTATTATAAAAGAGAAGTATTAAACTTCTCTTATTTTCATAATAAATTATAATACTTAAGATTAATTAAAGCAAATAGTATTTAAAAGCGCTTCATATATAGCACCTTGAGTTTCATTATAATTATCTTCTCTTGTATAAAAAGTCATCCGTACAAACCCATTATCTTTTGGAATAAAATATTCAAAAGCAATATAAACCATTCCATTATCAGATTTTAATTTATATTTTACAAGATATATATCTTTATCTTTAATTTTTATTTTACTTCTGTTATAACTTAATATTTCATTTTGAATTTTTGAATTTTCCTCACTTTTTATAAGAAAGCTCTCTACATTTTCATGTAAATTCCAAACTTCAATAAACCCAAATATTTTAGAATCAGACGAATAAAAATCATTATGATACAATATTTCATTGCCTGTAAAATCCCAAGCTTCAGTATTCCAATTATTGGGAAGTTTATAGGTCAATTTACCATCTAACGCGCTATATTTTTTTAAATCCGAAATATTATTTTGAACAAGAGCTGCTACTTTTATTTTTTCATCGAATATTTTAGAAAAGCATAAAAGTAAAACCATAAGTCCTGTAATAATTAAAATAACACCAAGTCTTTTTTTATTTAGTACAATGCTATTCATCAAAGTCCCCCATAGATTGATATTACATTATATGCAAAAATTCAGAAAATATTAAAAACTGCTTAAAAGCAGTTTTTAATCCTATTTAACAGGAATAACTATTGTTTTACTAGCAAAATCATAAAACATCATCCAATAGCCTTCTCCTTCATCACTTGAATCTTTAGAAACCCATGTGACAAATCCACTCATCCCGCCATAAGGTTGACTTTCTATATTTTTTTCCCCTGGTATTGCATAAACTAAATATTTCAATTCCCCTTTTTTATTAAATTTATGCCCTAATAAAAAATATCCATACTTTTTAATATATCTATAATAACTTATCATGGGATAATATATTACTGTATATTTATTAAAATCTTGTGGATTACACATCTTTTCCATAGAAGTAACAGGTATCTTATAAAACTTACATCTTTTAATCTCGCCACATATTCCTTTTATTTCCTCATATTCTTTTACAATAGAATGAAAAAATTCGTATGAATTATCTTTCTTGATTTCAAAATCACATTTTCTAGGCTCTTCT
>JBGUER010000018.1:0-27704 GCA_041821285.1 Clostridiaceae bacterium | reverse complement strand
TTTGTACCCCAATGTCTTAACTAAATGACATTGACCAAAAGGTAGTATCATTTATAATTCTTTATGAATACACTAACTGTACTGTTTTTGTTAAAATATCAGAATAACTATATGTCACTGTCCTCTGGGTGTCACTTTCCAATCTAACAACAAATATACTAGGATATGCTTTTTCTATTATGCCATTATTAATAAGTACTTTTCTTCTTCCACCATTTGCTTTTAAAACTACCTTATCTCCAACATGGCTCTCAATATCCTCTTTTATGGAAATTAAAACGTTCTTTGTACCCATAACAAACACCCTCTTTCTCCATTCTATTATATAACAAATATTCTATTTTGTCAACAAACTTTTCATTATATCTTTTTTTTCATAGTTTTGTCAATATAATATTTTTACAAATAAGTAATATATTCATTAGGAAAAATCTTTTTCTTGTTCATATACCATTATTATATAAGATTATACTATTTTAAAATAAAAATAAAAAGCTTCAAATCTAGGTTAAAATTTGAAGTTTATATTATTATTTCACAATATATAAAAATTATTCATAATTATTAATAATATTTATATATAACTTGATTTTGGATATCCTTCTCTATATTTACCTCTAGTTTGAAGCCCGCCTATTCCTTTTGTCCCTGTTATAGTGTTTTCTATAGCTTCTTTTATTGAAACTGTATTCTCTACAGATGTATAGGCTATTTTTTCACATAAGAAAACTGGATCTAAACAATGTATAAGCACTCTATTTGGCGAACTTGCAAAATTAGCACCTGCGTCTAATATAGCCTCATAATAAGATTGACAGGCCCCTGCATATATAACTAAATCATCGTAGTCTGGTTCATATTCTCTAATCTTTTCAACCGCTTCTATAAAATACTTTGAATTTTTATAGCTTTCTACTTTCATAAAATCAACAGTGCCTTTTAATGTAGCATCATGACCAGTCAAAACAACAATATCTGGCCTTATATTTTTAACTAAATCAACTACAAAACTTGATTGTTCAGATTCCTTTATTACCTTTCCAAATGCTTCTATAGAAAGTTGCTTATATAAATTTAAACATTGTGTTAAATATTGAGCATCTCCATCTATATGGAGAACTCTACCTGGTCTACCAAAAGTTAAATTACTATCTATTTTTTCTCTTAATCCCCTAAACTGATTATTTTTATTATCAGTTCTATTCATAAGTAATTTTCTAACAGAACTACTTATTTTTTTATTAATTTCAACTTCCTTTGATGATAAGTTATTTTGAGCTACCAGTTCTAAGTCCAATATTGGTGAATCCGCAACCAATCTTAGATTTATTCCCTTTATTGTGCATATTACATCATCACCATTTTCTTTTATATCTATTATTTTAAAAGTTACGTCTTTATTATATGACTTTCTAACTACTACATCACCAATTTTCATATCATCACTCCATTATATTCATATTACATTTTATGAATGATAATAAATTAAGTGAGTATTTATTCCATCTGTTTAAAATTTAATTTATATTCATCTATAAATTTTAAATAATTTTCTTTTTCGTTTATAAGCTCTTGAATTTTATTATTGAAAGTGTTCTCTGCCCAATTCACTTCATTGTAATAATACCTATTGCTTAATCTCCAAAATCTTTGTGGAAAAAGTAAAAAAGCAAATATTACTCTCATTTCATCTTCTGTTATTTTTTTAACTGTATCATAGGAATTTATTATTACTTTAGCATATTCAAATTTCCAATCATTTCTTTTTAGAACCTTTATCATAAATGAAGAAATATCATAAGCTCTTATTTCTTTTTTACAGTAATCAAAATCTATTACATTGTATCCATCATTCTTATCTATAACTATATTGTGGAATGTATAATCATGATGACAAAAACTCTTTTCTGTATCTGCTTCCTGACAGAGTTTTAAATAATTTGAATTATCCAAAATATTCAAAGCTCTCCTACCTAAATCTACATAAAAATCAAAATTTTTAAGATATATAAGATCAAAATCTGAATATCTTCCACTTTTTCTAGCCATGTCCCTCATTTTTTTAAAGGACCTTACCCTTTTTTCCATAAGATGTGGCCATCTACCAAGATCAGTTTTTAATTTACAATTTTCTGGTGGTTCATAACCTTTTGAAGCTTCATGAAGTTTAGCAAGTTCTATAGTCGCATTTATTATTTCAGAAGGATTGTGAAAATCGCACTCTCTTCCTTCTATCCAGTTTGAAAGAGTGTATATATCTTCATTTACTAATGCATAAGGCTTTCCGTCCTCAGTTAAACAATATTTATCAACATTATCAAACCCATTATTAATAAGATGTTCTTTTGCACCATATACAAAATATAGTTTCTGAACACCATAATTTATTTTTTTAAGGCACATATTTCCCTTATTAGTTTTAAGAATATACACTCCCTTATTTGGCTTAAGTTTTTCAATTTTTATTTTAAACTGCCTTTCTATTTCAAATTCTCTCATCATTTTTTATCACTCCCCCTTATTATTATGACTTTATTCCTTCTTTTAGAAGAATTTAAAAAAGTCTTTAACAATTTTGAAAACTTAATAATATAATAAAATATAGCGATAGAAGGTTGGTTATACATTGAAAATTGGTATAGATGGTAGAGCCTCTAATTGGTACAGAGGTACAGGTATCGGTAACTACACCTATGAATTATTATATAATTTAAACAAAATTGATTATATCAATGATTATTTAATATTTATGCCCGATAATTCTGATTTAGAATTTAATCCTAATTTTTTAATTAATAAAATAAAAAAAAATAACACAAATAATTTTTGGGAACAAGTTAATATTCCAACTACTTTGAATGATAATCTTGATTTATATCACATACCGCAAAACGGAGTTGGAATGCCTAAAGAAAAAAAATGTCCTTATTTAATAACTCTTCACGACGTTATTCCTTTTAAGATGCCCGAAACTGTTTCTTCAAAATATTTAAAAATATTTAATAATACCATTCCATCCATTATTGAAAAATGTGACGGAATAATAACAGTTTCTAATCATTCCAAAAACGACATAGCTAATACTCTAGGTTTTGACAAAAACAAAATTTATGTAACTTATTTAGCAAATGAAAACATTTATAAACCTTTAAATCCATCCTACTGCAACTTTGTTGCTGAAAAACAATATGGAATTATTGGAAATTATATTTTATACGTTGGAGGTTTTAGTCCACGAAAAAATATACTAGGTCTTATTAATGCATATTACAATTTAATAACAAAATATAACATTGATATTAAACTAGTTATCGCCGGTAGAAAAGGTAAATCATATGGAATGTATAAAGAAAGATGTGAAAAACTTTCATTACTAGATAAAGTTATATTTACAGGTTTTATCGAAAATCAGTATCTTCCATGTATATATAATAAGGCTAAACTATTTGTATATCCTTCTTTCTATGAAGGATTCGGACTTCCCCCTTTAGAAGCTATGGCCTGCAACACTCCTGTTATCGCCTCTAATACCACAAGTATTCCTGAAGTATTAGGAGATTCAGCCTATCTTATTAACCCATACGATTTAGATGAATTAACAAATGCAATGTATAAGATGTTACTAGATCCAAAACTTCGAGAAAAATATATAAAAAAAGGATTAAATAAAGTCAATTCTTTCAATTTTGAAAAAACAGCAAAAGAAACATTAGAAATATACAAAAAAGTATTAAAACCATGAATTTCATGGTTTTAATACTTTTAAAATTTCATTATTAAATTCTTCTAAGAATTTCCCCCGATCCTCATAATATCCTACTTTTCTATTTAATCTATTTATAAACATTTCATTGCTCCAATTCTTATTTCTTAAAAAATAATCTTTAGAAATAGAATAAAAATCATAAGGAAAATAAAGCATTCCATACAAAACTTCAAGTTCATCCTGAGAAATTTTACATATACTGTTATATTCATTTATAATAAGTTTTGCTTTTTCTATATCAAATCCAAAATTTTTTACAGTTTTATTTATGAGATTACATATATCATGGACTTTCAAGTCCAATATAGCATAATCAAAATCAATAAAATAGGCTTCTTCACTTTTTATTATTATATTATGATGCGCAAGATCATGATGTATCAAAGCTATATTATTAAAATCTGCTGAAAGATCACAATATTTAGAATCTATTAAAATATTCAAGCTCTTTTTAGCTTGATTCCTATGTTTTTCATAATTACTTCTATAAATACAACTAAATTCATTTTCATTTAAATAAGATAATTTATAAAACATATCTAAGTCATATATATATCCTATTATTTTATTTAAAATATCACCATAACCTATTTTATCTACTCTATTTGTTGTAAATCCCTTTGATGCATTGTGTAATTTAGCAAGCGATTTACTAGTTAATAAAATATGAACAGGGTTATTATAATCACACTCAATACCCTCTTCTTTATTCATAATGCAATAATAATTATTATTATATTCTAATATAATTTCTCCATTTTTTCTTGTATAATAAGACAATACATTATCAAAGCTTTTTCTAATATAATCCATTGCCTCATTTATGAACTTTATATCTTCTTTGTTTGCTATTTTCTTAAAAACTTTATCTCCTTTATCAGTTTTTAATATATAAATGCTGCGATGGGGAATAACCTCCTCTACAAGCAATCCATATTCATCAAAAATGCAAGAAGATAAATCGTAGTCTAAAAGACAAGAATCATCATAATCACTAATCATATAACACCTCTAATCTAAACTAATAAAGTCTTGTTTCATTGCTTTATCAAGCTTATTAATATACACATTTATATCCCATTCCTTTTTTCTTTCAATATATCTAACAATACATTTCATGAAATTATAAGGATAAGATATCATGGCGTTTATAAATCCTTCACTTTCTTCACCTAAACCCTCTATTTCAATAAAATATTTTACATACTCCTTATAATCAAAATCATGTCTTTTATTTATTATTTTAATTAAAAAATATACAATGTCCATTTCCACTAAATCATAAGATACGTTATCTATATTAATAATTTCTATATTATTATCTATTCTAATATTACTAAAATATGAATTTTTTATTATAATTTCATTTCTTTCCATTGACCTTTTTACTATCTTTAGATACTCATTAAAATATATTTTATTCATTGCACTTTCCGCTCTTTCTATATACTCTATTCCATCTTTTTTTATTTTATTTTCAAATTCATTATAACTATTTATATTTTCCATTAATCTTTTAACTTTTTTTATATTTTTTTTATTATTCTCAACTTGTTTACCAATATTATTTTTTATACTAAAAAAAGGTAAATAGCCTCCCATAGAAATTTTATGAAATTTATTTAAAACATCTATCTGATTTTTTATTTTTTCATCATCTAAAATCTTAACATTTTTCAAATATTCTTCATCAAAACTATCCACTTTTATTATTCCTTTTTTATTAAAATATTCAATTAAAGGTTTTGAATTATTCGTACTACCTCACCTTCTTTTATTTATTTTTTTCATTATTTCTCTTTGCTCTTTTTCTAATTCTTTTAATTTTTTCTTTCTTCTATTAATTTTCTTAAGTTTTTTAACATTTTCTTTAAGCTCTTCTGCCCGTCTATCATAATCCTCTACACTTTCTTCTTTTAAATCTATGTCTATATCTACATCTATATCTACATCTTCATCTTTATGCTTACCCATACTATCACCTCTTCACATCTCATATTTTTTGAACTTATCTATAAATTTTTGTTTTAACTCCCTATCGTTATAAACCCTATTAAGTTTTTTATTAAAAAACTCTTCACTCCAAGGTTGATTTTCTACATAATATTGAAGCCCTACTTGCCAAAAATCCTGTGGGAATTCCATAAAACATGCCATCAAATGTATCTCTTTATCATATACTCTGTATATGTTATCATAAGCTTCTAAAATGGATTTTGTATCTCCCATATCCCATTTATCATTCTTCATTTTTCTAAGAAGCAACGACGCTAAATCATGAATATGAGAATCTAAAACACAATAATCAAAATCAATAATATAAATTTCTCCACTATTTGTTTTTAAAATATTATGATTTGCATAATCATGATGGCAAAATCCTCCATGCACAACCTCTTTTTTCATTATTTCTTCATAGTCACTTCTTATTATCGATTCAATAGACTGTTCTGCCCTCAAAACTTCTTCTTCTATCATACTAAGATAAAGGAAATCAAAATCAGTTTTATTTTTCTTATCTAAAATTAATTTTTTAAAATACAATAAATCTCTTTCCTTACTTTTAAAATTAAGTGGCCACATTCCCCACATTATCCTAGGTTTCATATTATCTTTTATATAAAAACCTTTGCTTTTCTTATGTAAATAAGCTAAATTTTCAGAAGCCATAACCAACTCGCATGGATTTTCATAATTTATAGTTCTCGCCTCTACCCACCTGGTTAAATAGCCATAAGTTTTTTTATATTCTACGTATTTTTTCCCATAATTTGTTTTTATTATTTCTAAAATAGAATTAAAACCATTAAGTTTAAGATATTCCATTGCTCCTAAAATAAAATTAAAATGTTCTTTTTCATATGGAATTAATTTAAAAGAAAACATTCCATTATCACACTCTATTTTATAAACATTTTTTATTTTCTCTATATTATTAGGAATTAAAGAATAATTAGAATTTATTATCCCTTCTATTATTTTATAATCCAATAAACCAGCCCCTATATTTATTCTAATTTATTATATGAACTGCTTTATATTTTGTGATAATAAGCACATTTTACCTTTCAATTTAATATTATTTAATATATAGAAATAGCAAAAGTTTAAGATAGGAGTATTTATGAAAATTGGTTTTGATGGTAGAAGTATAAATTGGTACAACGGTACCGGTATTGGAACTTACTCAAATAATTTATTAATAAATTTACTAAACATTGATAAAACAAACGATTTCAATATATTTTGGAATGGAAATAATTATAATAAATATAAGACTGTTAATTCTAATTATATTTTAACTTCTAGGAGACAGCATTCTTATTACGAAGATTGTTTAATACCTAGTTTTATAAAAAAAAATAATATGGATATATACCATATACCCCAAAATGGAATTGGATATAGCGATACTTTAACATGTAAAACAATAGTTACTATTCATGATTTGATTCCATATATCATGCCGCAAACTGTAGGCTCTGGATATCTTAAAAAGTTTTTAACACAGATTCCGCGGATTTTAGATAAATGTAATGGAATAATAACAGTATCCGAATATTCAAAACAGGATATAATAAGATTTTTCCCTGATACTAAAGATAAAGTTTATGTTACTCCATTAGCTGCAGATTCCATATACAAACCTTTAGATAAAGAAATATGCAAACATAGTCTTAATGAAAAATACAATATGGATAAACCATTTATCTTATACGTAGGTGGTTTTAGCGAAAGAAAAAATGTAGAATCCATTATACAAAGCTTTCACAATATATATAAAAAACTAAACAAAGAATATAATTTAATAATCCTAGGCTCTATTCGTGATAAATTAAGCACGTTGAAATCATTAGTAGAAAAACTAGATATGAATGAAAATATTAAATTTTTAGGTTTTATTGAAAATAACATGCTACCAGTATTTTATAGCGCTGCAGATGTTTTTATTTATCCATCTTTTTATGAGGGATTCGGACTACCTCCACTAGAAGCAATGAGCTGTGGATGCCCAGTTATAAGTTCAAACACTACTTCTATACCTGAAGTTATAAAAGATGCTGGAATTCTAATAGATCCTTATAATATAAAATCCATTGAAAATGCTCTAGAATCAGTTTTAAATAATAATACACTAAGGGAAAATTTATCTCTTAAAGGTTTATCTCGTTCATCTTTATTTTCTTGGGATAATACAGCTAAATTAACTCTAGATGCTTATAATGAAGTATATAAAAAATAACCCCAAAAGGTGATTGGGGTTATTTTTTTATATTTTATTAAATCTAAAAATATAGCTCTTAAAATCTCCAAGACAATATGGTATATTTATTCCTATGTTCATAAGCTCATCTCCGCCATATATCTCATCAGTTTCTGCTAGAGCATAGTTACTTAATTCCTGTAATTCTATTAATTTCAACCTCTTATCTGTTGGATTAGGATGGGCTAATACATAATAATAAAAAACTATAACTTCATTTTTATCCTTTGATATAAACATCCAAGCTGTTTCATTTCCCTCAAAAGGACTAAGTAATCTATAAAAATCTCCAAATTGAATTGTATTTCTTATTTCTTTATAAAATTCAACCTGATTTTTGATTTTATCTTTTTCTTCCTTTTCCAATCTGGTTACATCTATTTCATAACCAAAATTACCTGCCATTGCCACATTAGCTCTAGTATCTAAAGGAGTTATCCTTTCCACTTGATGATTAGGAACAGCAGATAGATGTGCTCCCATAGATATTATTGGATATACTAAACTAGTACCATACTGAATCTTTAGTCTTTCAACTGAATCTGTATCATCACTAGTCCAAGTTTGTGGCATGTAATATAGCATACCTGGGTCAAATCTTCCTCCTCCACCTGAGCAGCTTTCAAATAAAATATCTGGAAATCTTGATGTAATATTTTCTAATATTTTATATAAACCCAAAACGTATCTATGAGCTGTTTCTCTTTGCCTATTAGTTTCTAGCTTGCTTGATCCTATCTCTGTCATATTTCTATTAGCATCCCATTTAACATAAGATATTGGTGCTTCTTCTAATATTTTAGAAATCATATTTATTATTTCTTCACAAACATCATCTCTTGATAAATCTAATACATATTGATTTCTTCCTAAAGATGAGCTTCTATTTTCACAATGAATTATCCAGTCTGGATGTTTCCTAAAAAGTTCACTATCTTCTGATATCATTTCTGGTTCAAACCACAAACCAAATTCAATACCACTTTTTATTATTTTACTTGATAAACCTTTTATACCGCTAGGAATCTTGTTTTTATTTACAAACCAATCACCTAAAGAAGATTTATCGTCATTTCTTTTACCAAACCATCCGTCATCTAAAACAAATAATTCTATTCCTAAAGAAGATGCTTGCTTTACTATGTTTTCAATTTTTTCTTCATTAAAATCAAAATAAGTAGCTTCCCAGTTATTTATTAAAATAGGTCTTTCTTTTTCTTTATATTTTCCTCGCATAAGATTTTCTCTATATATTCTATGATAAATATTAGACATCTTATTTAACCCTTTATCAGAATAAACCATAACTACTTCAGGTGTTTGAAAAAATTCACTTTTTTTTAAAAGATAATTAAAATCAAAAGGATTTATTCCCATCTGCACCCTAGCTACATCATTCTCATCAGCTTCAATTTGGGCTAAGAAATTACCACTATATACTAAACTAAATCCATATACGTCTCCATTAGTTTCTGTAGCTTTTTTATCTAATAATGCTATAAAAGGATTTTGAACATGGCTTGAAAAACCTCTTCTACTTTCTATAGATTGAATCCCCTTAGCTACCGGCCTTTTTATTATATTTCTTTCTCTAGCCCATGCACCAGATAGCTGAAGTATATCATAATTATCACTGTGAAAATCTACAGAAGAACTTAATCCCCTTAATAATTTAATTTCTTCATTGCCGCCATTTACGAATTTCACACTTCTAGTTATTACATCCTGTTCATAAAAAACCGAATAAGATAATATTATTTTTAACCCTAATAATTCATCATACAATTCTATTTCTAAAGTTTTAACTTGATCCTCATTTCCATAAGTAGCTGGAAGCCCTTGAAGCTTAGGTTTCCCATCTATAATTTTATATCCTTTATAATAAGCTTCTACAACTGTTGTTCCATTCTCCAATTGAACCTCATATGCAGGAGTTCTATAATCAGAAGTTCCATAGCAAGGATACTCCTGTGGAACTATATTTAATGAAAAATCACTGCCAAATCCATCAGGATTAGCATTAAAACTGCACCTATCTCTAAATTGCAATATATAATTTAAATTAGAGGATCTTATTTTTTTACCCCAATATAAATGTGATAAATATTTTTTTTCTAAAACTTTCATTACATAACTTGTATTTTTAGTTGTAAGATGAAATATATCTTGTGCTTGATTAAATACTATAGACATAGCTCCTCCTAATTATATTTCTCTTGTTCCATAACTTATTTTACTAATATAAAAATCTGATTTATATCCTATTTTCTTTTCATAATTTCTAGCTACAATTGATTTGAAATTTTCAAGCTCAGATGTTTTAACTATAGCTATTGCACATCCTCCAAAACCTGCTCCTGTCATTCTAGCTCCAATACATCCGTCAACTTTTAAAGATTCATCTACTATTGTATCAAGTTCTTTTCCAGTTACTTCATACAAATTCTTTAATGACTCATGTGACTCTGTCAACAAATTACCAAATCTAGATATATCGCCTTCATTTAATGCTTTAAACGCTTCTTTAACTCTAGTGTTTTCATATATAGCATGTTTAGCTCGATTTTTTATATTATCAGCAGTTAAATATTTTTCTATTTCATTATAATCATCAATGGATAAATCACATAAATAATTAACCTTTTTATATTTTTTAATAATATCTAAAGCTTCATCACATTCTGCTCTTCTTTCATTGTATTTAGATTCATTTAATGCTCTTCTTTTATTTGTATTCATTATTATTAACGAATACTCTTTAAGGTCAAATTCAGCATAACTATATTCTAAAGTATCACAATTTAACATAATAGCTTTGTCTTTTTCTCCCATAGCAACAGCAAATTGATCCATTATTCCACAATTAACTCCAACAAATTTATTTTCAGCTTCTTGAGATATTTTAACTAAATCTATCATATCAATACTTTTATTATTAAATAAATCATTTACAATTACTCCTGTAATCACCTCTAATGATGCTGAAGAAGAAAGTCCTGCCCCATTAGGAATGTTTCCACTTATTAATATATCCATTCCCTCTACATTATATCCCCTATCTTTCATAAGCTTAATTACACCTTTAGGATAATTAGCCCAGTCATCTTCTTCTTTATAAACTATATCATCTATATTAAAAGATACTCTTAAATCAAAATTAGTTGAAGCTAGATTTACTATGTTATCTTGTCTTTTAGATATAACTCCATAAGTCCCAAATTCTAAAGCACAAGGGAATACAAATCCCCCATTATAATCTATATGTTCTCCTATAAGATTAACTCTTCCCGGAGAAAAAAAACATCTTTCCCCTTCTTTTTTGTATATTCTTTTAAACTCTTCTTTTAAATTATTAATATCCATGATATCCTCCTTTATTTTAGAAAACCTTTTCTATTTGATTCCATTTTAATAAAATAATAACCTAATGTCAATATAAATTTACTCTATTTTACTACAGCTATCTCTAATAATAAGTCCTGTATCTATTACTACCTTCTCACATTCTTTCCTATTTTTATTTATCATATTAATTAATTCTTCCGCCGCTATCTTTCCGACTTTTTTTATATTTAAATCAATTGATGTTAGCTTTGGTTTTGATATTCTAGATAAAAGTGTATTGTCACAAGCTATAACAGATAAATCTTTTGGAATATTTATATTAAAGTGCGAGCAAAGATTTAATATTCCTACAGCCATAAGCTCATTACAAGTAAATATAGCAGTAGGTCTATCTATTGAATTAAGAATCTTTTCACATTTCAATTCTGAATTGTCTACAACTTCACTACTGTTGCCATCTCCAACATTTATTATACTCTGATAGTCTAATTTATATTCATTTATAAACTCTTTATATACCTCTTCCTTTATATCATAGGAAAAACTCTTATATCCTCGCATAAATGCTATTTTTCTATGTCCTAATTTATATAAATATTCAAATGCTTGACTTGTACCAACCTTTTCATCATAACTTACAAAATTACAATTTCCCATATCACTAAGTCCATTTATTACTATAAAAGGAACTTGTCTTGAAATTTCATTCAAAAAATTATTTTCTATATTTTCTCTAGTAGGGTCAACAGCTATTATGCCATCAACTTTTCTAACAAGCATTCCTTCTATTATTTTTTTTTCATCTATAAAATCACCAGAAGAATTACTAAGATAAATAGAATATCCCCACTCTTTAATGGATAATTCTATAGCTTCCACAATAGTTGGAAAAAACAAATTAGTTATTCCTGGAACAACAATTCCTAAAGTATATGTTTTATTTGTAATAAGACTCCTTGCCATAACATTAGGAATATAATTTAATTTCTCTATAGCCTTTTCAATTTTTTCTCTTGTTTCTTTTTTTACAGGATAATTATTATTCATAACTCTTGAAACCGTAGTTATTGAAACTCCTGCTTCTTTTGCAACATCAACTATAGTTATAGCCATAAATCCATCTCCTAGGAAAACCTTTTCTTTTTCTATTCTATCAAATTTATTTATAAAATACAATATTCAAAAAATAAATATAGGACCTTTAGATAAAGGTCCTATTTAAAATTTAGCCTTTTGACATTTCAGTATTTCCTGTTTTATTAAAATCAGATTCCCATGCTTTATCAGCAACTGGTTTGAAATCTGCTGCTAATTTATCTAAAGCAGCCATAAATTCAGGATCTTCAGTCATAAGAGTTGCTTTAGGATGTGTTCCATAAGCTCCTGTTTCTTTAACTATTTCTCTTATTTGTTCAGGATTATCTATCATCATGCAAGGTCTTAATAGATTATCACTATAAGGCTGTCTTTTTTGTATTTCTTTAAAGTATGGAGCTTTAAATGCATCCATAAGTGGTTTTCCTTTAACATTATCTGTAGCAAAATGCGCAAATATACAAGGTTCTAAATCTTCATGTGAATTTATATGACAATAATATTTACCAGCAATACATCCTCCAACATATGGTGCATCATTGAAGAAATCAATTGTGAAATATGGTTTTGTTGTTCTTATCTCTTTTGTTCTTCTTCCAAGGTATACTCTTTGTTCTGGAGAAAGCATCAAATCCATATCTTCCATTGGAGTATCACCAATTGGCATAAATATGAAGTACCAAGTCATTTTTGCTCCTTTTTCTATTAACATGTCTATAAATGCATCTGAAGTTACTGTTTCAACATTAAATCTGGAAGTAGCTGATGAAACACCAAATGGAACTCCTCTTGCCTTTAATAGATCCATAGAATTCATAACTTTATTAAATACTCCAGCACCTCTTCTTGCATCTGTATCTTTTTCCCATCCTTCAAGAGAGAACATAGGCATAACATTTCCTAAGCTAGCAAGCTTATCTGCTAACTTATCATCAAACAAAGTTCCATTTGAAAATGGTGTAAAGAATACATCATCATATTTTTTATAAATATCTAACATAAATTCATTAAAGAAAGGTTCTCCACCTAAAACAACTATATAATATATACCAAGATCACGAGCTTCACCTATTATTCTATCTACTTCTTCTATTGGAATATCATCTTTTCTACTATAATTTGCAGCATAACATCCAGTACACCTTAAATTACATCTCATAGATGGACTTATTAGTATTGTAAAAGGAACTTTAGCTCCATTTTCATCCCATACTTTTTTTCTCTTTCCTATTCCATACCAACCAGCATTCCCTATAAAATTACTTACAAATTTATTCATGCAATTTTTATTTGTATTTTTAAGTAAGTCTTGAATAAATTCATTAACTGATGGCATTTCATTATAATATTGATATACTTTATCAATTCTTTCTTTTGAAAATTCATCATTAGTTGTTTTTTTTAGTAACGAAAAAATTTTATCCACATTTTTTTCTGGATCCTTTTCTAAATACTTAACTACCTTTTTTACCACAGCAGTTTTAGCATTTTTTTCCACTGAATCTTTTATTCCCATAATAACTCCTCCTAAAATATTAAAAATAAGTTCACATCGTAATATATTACCTCGCGCTTTCTTATTTCATTATATAACTAAAAAACTAGTAGTCAATAAACTAGCTCCATAGTTTACAATATATTAATATATCTAAAAAGAGATAAATATTCTATATTTTATTAATCATACTTGCTAAATATCCCGCTCCAAATCCATTATCAATATTTACAACGCTCATACCAGATGCACAACTATTAAGCATTGAAAGCAGTGCAGAAATCCCTCCGAAATTTGCTCCATACCCAACACTTGTAGGCACTGCTATAACTGGTTTATCCACTAAACCGCCTACTACACTAGCTAAAGCACCTTCCATTCCAGCTATAACTATAACAACTTTAGCCTTTTTTATTACATCTATTTTATCAAAGAGTCTGTGTATCCCAGCTACCCCTACATCATAAATTCTTTCTACTTTGTTTCCAAATTGCTCAAGCACTACTGCTGCCTCCTCTGCTACATCTATATCAGAAGTCCCTGCGGTAACAACAGCTACATAAGTATCCGTATACGTAATCTCTTTTTTCTCTATCATTATTATTTTTGATACTACATCATATTTAGCCTGAAGGCATATATTTTTAACTGCATCATACATTTCTCTAGTTGCCCTAGTTGCTAAAATATTACTATCTTTTTCTAACATATATTCAATTATCTTTCTCACTTGTTCAACAGTTTTCCCCTGACAGTAAATAACCTCAGGATAACCTACTCTTATTTCCCTGTGATTATCAATTTTAGCAAAATCAAGCTCGTGATATGGTAAATCCTTGATTATATTAACGCCTTCTTCAAGTGATACCTTATCTTCTTTTATATCTTTTAAAAATCCCAATATTTCGTCTTTATTCATATTTTACCTCTTTCAACATTTCAATTAGTTCATAAATACTTATATTGTTTTTTTTAGCAATTACCTTTAAATCATCAAACTCAAATTTACTCTTTATTTTACCTTCTTTATAATATGAACGTTTGACTTTTATAAGCCCAAACTCAGTATCTATTTTTTCAATTTTTCTATCTAGTACTTTTCTTTTAACAGCATATTCCCTTATCCCTATTGTAGTTGTAGATGAAAAAATATAATCTTCTAATTTTAAGATATCATTTTCGTAACATAAAACAGATAATAAAGTACCAAGCCTACCTTTTTTCATAACAATTGGAGTCCTATAAACATCCATAGCACCTATATCTAATAATTCATCTGAAACATAGGATAATATTTCAGGATTCATATCATCAATATTAGTTTCTATGATATACATTTTTTTACTAACATCTTTTTCACCTAAATATGCTCTTAAGACATTTGGAATTTCACCTATTTTATCTCCAGAACCATATCCTATAGATTTTATTATAAAATCTTTTTCATCACTAAACTTTGAAACCTGTGAAGCTAGTATAGCAGCTCCTGTAGGTGTAGTTGCTTCAAACTTTATATTTCCTGGTTTCATAGGAATATTTTTTAATATTTCTGATGTTGCAGGTGCAGGAACAGATAAAAGTCCATGAGCACATTTCACAAATCCAGATCCTACTACAACAGAAGAACTCAATATCTCCTCTACTTTTAAATAATCAAAGCAAATAGCTGCACCTACTATATCTATTATTGAATCTAGCGCACCAACTTCATGAAAATGCACTTCATCTATAGTTTTTTTATGAACACTAGCTTCCGCTTTTGCTACTTCAGTAAATATATCTATTGATATTTTTTTAATATTTTCATTTAGTCTTGATTTGTTTATTATTTCTTTTATATTCTTATAATTTCTATGTACATGTTCTTCAATGCAATTAACTGAAACATTTGTAGCTAAAATACCTTGTTTATCATCCTTTTTTATATCTATAGAATATCCATCTATATCTAGTTTTTTTAAATTTTCTAATAAATAATATTTATCTACCCCTAAATCTAATAGTGCACCAAGATTCATATCTCCACTTATTCCTGAAAAACAATCATAATATAAAATCATTTTTTTCTCTCCTCAAATTTATTTTAACACTAGTTATAAGCATTCCCATAAATATGAAAATTGCTCCTATTAATATTCTTATTGTTATTTTATCTCCTATAAATGTAGAAAATATAGCTCCAAAAACCGGTTCTAATAAAAATATTATTGCAGCATGAGTTGGTTTTAAATAAGGTTGCATTTTATTTTGAAGACCATATCCTACTAAAGTACAAAATATAGATGTATATAATAAAGTAATAATAGTTAAAATACTTAAATTTATTTTAAGTTGTCCTAAATAAAGAGCTACAAAGAATGAAAGAAAAGTTACAATTATCATTTCTAATGTAGTTAATAATATAGCATCCTTGCCTTTTGAAAATCTATCTATTAAAACAATTTGAACTGCAAAAAAAACAGCACAAATCAAAGTTAATATATCACCTATATTAATGTTTTTATCACCATTTAGAGAAAGCATTGCAAGACCTATAAATGCTAAAATAACACCTAAAACAGTTTTATTTTCTGGCCTTCTTTTGTATATTATAGAAACCAAAATAGGTACAATAACTACATAAAATCCTGTTATAAATCCCGATTTACTAGCAGTAGTATAAACTAGTCCCACAATTTGAAATATAGTTCCTAAAAAAAGTGAAATTCCTATATAAAAAGAAGCTTTTATTATATCTTTGTTTATTTGTTTAAATTTTTTATGAAATAGTATTATCATTATTAGTGAAGATATCATAAACCTATAAAAAACATAGGAATATGGCGACATATCTTTTAAAGCAACACTTATAAGAGGAAAACTACTTCCCCATATTAAAGTAACAATAACAATACTCAAATCAGCTTTTAATTCATTTGTCATTTAACCAATCCTTTTAATATATTTTATGCAAGATATATTTTATATTCATAATATACTAATGGATATTTTTTTTCAATATAATCAATATTTAAAAACACGAACTATATATTATGGATATTATGTTACATTCATAATATCCATAATATATTTTAAAATCATTTTTTAAAATATGAATTTATTTGTAAATTATATTTCATTTATTTATTTATGTAAACGTTTAATTAAGGTGTTTTTTAATAAAATCGTTTATTTTGTGAAATTATATATTGACATATAATCATATTCCACATATAATGATAAATATAAATTACATATCAATTTTTCTTAAAGTTCATATATTCTATAGAATCAATCTATAAATTCTTAATTTTCATTCAAAAATCATATTAATTTCAAATTTTATTTTATTATCAAATCATTAAATTTTTTGAATTATTTTTTAACAAGGACATTACATAGAGTTTTTTAGTAATAAATTTACTTTTATGTAAATAATATTAATTTATTTTATGCAATATTCAATAAAAAAATTATATTTTAGGGGGTAATTTTATGAATTTAACAACAATTGCTATTGACACCATGTGGGTACTTATCGCTGCCGCTTTCGTATTTTTCATGCAGGCTGGTTTTGCTTTGGTGGAAACAGGTTTTACTAGAGCTAAAAACTCAGGAAATATTATTATGAAAAATGTTATGGATTTTTGTATTGGTTCAATTGTGTTCTGGTTTGTAGGCTTCACTATAATGTTTGGTAAAGATGCTTTTGGACTTATAGGCACTGGCAAATTAATGGGTTTTGGTAATTTTGATTTTTTAGGTTTATCTATACCAATAGATGCATTTCTAATATTTCAAACAGTTTTCTGTGCAACAGCAGCTACTATAGTTTCAGGTGCTATGGCAGAAAGAACAAAATTTAAAGCTTATGTAGTATACAGTTTATTTATTAGTGCAGTTATTTATCCAATATCAGGTCACTGGATATGGGGTGGCGGTTGGCTTGCACAAATGAACTTCCACGATTTCGCAGGATCTACCGCTGTTCACTCAGTTGGTGGCTGGGCAGCTTTAGTTGGTGCAATGATACTTGGACCTAGACTTGGAAAATATAATAAAGATGGTTCTGTAGCAAAAAAATTCCCTGCTCATAACTTAGCTCTTGGAGCTCTTGGAGTATTTATACTTTGGTTTGGATGGTTTGGTTTTAACCCGGGTTCTACCCTATCTGGTATGGCTTTTGAATCTACAGCTCATATATTTGTTACAACAAACTTAGCAGCTGCAGCTGGTGCAATAGTTGCAATGATTATTTCTTGGATAAGATGCGGGAAACCAGATGTTCCAACTACTTTAAACGGTATTTTAGCTGGTCTTGTTGCTATAACCGCTGGTTGTGATGCAGTAAGTGCTATTGGTGCAATTTTAATTGGGTGTATTTCTGGATTTGTAGTTGTTTATGGAACAGAATTTATAGAACTTATTTTAAAAATAGATGACCCTGTTGGCGCAATTGCAGTTCATGGATTTAATGGTGCTATTGGAACTTTATGTGTTGGTTTATTTGCAATAGATGGCGGTTTATTCTACGGTGGTGGATTTAATATGCTAGGCGTTCAATCTCTAGGAGTTATCGCAGTATTTGGTTGGACAGTATCTACAACCTTTGTTCTATTCAAAGTAGTAGATAAAACAATAGGCCTTAGAGTTTCAAAAGATGAAGAAGAATATGGCCTAGATATATATGAACATGGTATAAATAGTTATCCTTGCTTTGTAACTAAAGCCAAGCAAGCTCCAGATTTGGATGTTAAAGCCGAATAAATATTTATCATCAAGCAGTTAGCTTTTATGCTAACTGCTTTTTTATTGAAAAATTATTTTTTTATGATAATATTAATATGTCAGTATTCTTTATGAAACTGGACAGAATAAAAATAAAACTATTTCGAATTATATCCTAACAGGAATAAGAACGGAGGAATTATCATGAAAAAAACAGCTAATCATCTTACAGTAAGAAAAATCACAACTATTGGAATGTTATCGTCTATATCTATTATTTTAGGTCTAACTCCTTTAGGCTTAATCCCTATTCCACCTATCAACGCTACTACTATGCATATACCTGTTATTATTGGAGCAATCCTCGAAGGTCCCTTAGTTGGTATTATGGTTGGCCTGATTTTTGGTATATTTAGTATGATAAGAGCCATAACTGCACCTAATTTATTATCCTTCATTTTTATAAACCCACTAGTTGCCGTTTTGCCTAGAGTTCTTATAGGGTTAACTACCTACTATACATATAAACTTTTAAAAATTAAATCCGAGAAATTAAGAATAATTTGTGCTGCTATAATCGGTTCTTTAACAAATACCATAGGTGTTTTAGGTCTAATATATTTATTATATTTGGAAAAATACGCTAAAGTATATGGAATAAGTCAAAGCGCTGCTAGAAAAGGCATACTAACTGTAGCTTTAATAAACGGTCTGCCTGAAGCTATAATATGTTCTGCTTTTACACTAGTAATAGTTTTAGCAATTAGGAGGTCAATTAAATAATACTATGAATGAGATAAGTATATATGATATTGAAGATTTTAAAATAGGCCATGCAGGAAATTTAAAAGCTGCTACTGGCTGCACTATTATCCTATGTAAAAATGGTGCTACAGCAGGTGTGGATGTTCGTGGAGGTGCTCCAGGGACTCGTGAAACAGACCTTTTAAACCCAGTAAATTTAGTAGATAAAATCCATGGAGTTATGCTATCTGGAGGAAGCGCATTTGGACTTGATGCAGCATCTGGCGCTATGCAATATTTAGAAGAAAATAATATTGGTTTTGATGTATCTGTAACAAAAGTACCTATAGTTTGTTCTGCTGTTTTGTTTGATTTAACCATTGGAAATCACAAAATAAGGCCAGATAAAACCATGGGATATGAAGCATGCTTAAATTCAGAAAAAAACATAAAATATAAAGATGGAAATATAGGAGCTGGTGCTGGTGCCACCCTAGGAAAAATTTTAGGTCCTAGTTTTTCTATGAAAGGTGGCCTTGGAACCTATGCTATTAGAGTAGGCGATTTAGAAATAGGTGCTATCGTTTCCGTAAATTGTTTAGGAGATGTATACGAAGATAATAAAATAATAGCCGGTGCTTATGATAAAGAAAATCAAACTTTTTTAGATACAGAAAAAATTCTAATAGATAGATATGATAATAACAAGAATTTATTTTCTGGTAATACTACCATAGGAACTATTATTACAAATGCAAAGATAACCAAATCACAAGCTAGTAAGATTTCTTCAATGGCACATAACGGTTATGCTAGATGCATAAAGCCAAGCCACACAATGTTTGATGGTGATTCTATATTTACCATGGCATCAGGTAAAATAGATTGTGACATTAGTTGTGTTGGTCATTTAGCTTCCATTGTAATGGAAAAAGCTATTATAAATGGTGTTAAATCCGCTGAAGATTTACATGGATATTTAAGTTGTAAAAAAAGATCCTGTGATTAATTCACAGGATTTTATGACGTCATTTCCATTGCATCCGCTACCGACTTTATTGTTACATCATAATTCGAGTCCAAAAGATTAATATAATAAGGTTCAATACATTTTTCATTTTCTTTTATTATTTTAACTAGCGGTCTTAAACAATAATTTTCATAATTTTTTACTACTATACCCAAATAACCGTTACTAAGTATAACACATGTTCCGATTGGGTAAGGAGCTATTTTTTTTGAAAAAACATTTACTATATCAGGATCAAATAAAGTTCCTCCACTGCCCATAATATATTCCATACCTTCTGATGGGAGAATCCCCTTCCTATAAGGCCTATCTGATACCAATGCATCAAATACATCAGATATTGCAATTACCCTTCCAAATAAGCTGATTTTTTTACCAGTTATCCCATTAGGATAACCTGTACCATCAAATCTTTCATGGTGTTGTTGTATACCAACATACACTTTAGTATTAACATCTAATTTTTCCTTAACATATCTATAACCATTTTGTGAATGTTTTTTTATTTCATCATATTCTTCTTTAGTTAATTTATCAGGCTTATCTAATATTTCACTCGGCGTAAATATTTTTCCCATATCATGAAGCAAAGAAGTCATTCCTAAAAGATATAGTTCTTCCCTATCTAATTTTAATGCCACTCCTAAAACTAAAGCTAAAACAGATACATTTACAGAATGATAAAAAGTATAATTAGTTGCAACTTTTAAATCCACCATATTTACAACTAAATCTTTATTATCTAATATCTCATCTACTATATCCTCAATCAAATTTTCTATATTGCTAAAAGATCTCTTTACTAACTTTTCATCAGAACTAGATTGCATAAAATTTCTAACAGCTTTAACTGTTTTCATCTTTAAATCTTCACTAATAACATCCTGCACCTTTATTCCTTCTGATAATTCATCTTCTATATATATACCAAAATAGCCCAATTCCTTCATTTTTTTTACATAGGATAAATGTACTATAGCCCCTTCTCTTAATAAAATTTCACCCATTTCACCATATAAAGTCTTACCCAAAATCATGCCTTCTTTTACGCAACCAATAGGTATGTATCTCATTTTAGTCCTCCGATTTTGTAATATAATCTATCCTAAATTATTATATCATATACTAAAAATAATTTCACAAATTATGATTTTTTTTTTGTTATTATGACTAAAAATGTCTTACACATTTAATACATTATATACAAGATATGATAATATATTCTATTTGTTTGTGTTATACTTCTTCATGTTTCAAACACTTAAAGGAGGTCTCATTTGATAAAACTTAAAATTGATTTAATACCAAAGAACAACAGCCCATTACCGATAATATACAATTCATATTTAGATGACCTATGTAATAATATTATCAATGACAAAAAAAAAGATTTCACTAATAGAAGAAAAAAACATATTAATTTGAATGATGAAAAGCAAAGATACCTTTTAACTTATTCTAAATTATATTGTTCTAAATATGAAATAGATAATTCCTATATAAAATTTAAAGATAAAGTTACTTGGTATATAACGTCTCCTATCTACGAATTAATACTTCATTTTGTACAAAAACTATTTAATAGTCATTCATTAAAAATTGGTGAAAGCGAATTTAAAGTTGTAGGTCTTACAATTTCAAAAGAAACTATACTTTACGAAAAAAACAATTTTAACATTATTAATTTAAATCATTTAGATGTTTTAAATAATTTTAATACCGATATAGAAGAATTAACAATGTAATTGTAACAAATATAGGAATAATGTATTGAATACATTATTCCTATATTATTAAACTTATATCTCATTTATAAATACTCATCAAAACTTTTATCTTCTATCAACTTATTAACTAGGTGCTTTAATTCTTGATCTTTATTTTTCTCCATTATTAGAATAACATCTTTTGACTCCACAATAATCAAATCCTTTATCCCAAACCCTATAATAAGCTTATCTTTTGAGTAAACAAAACAATTTTCACTGTCTTCCATGTAGGATTTCCCAAAACTATCTCTTTTTTTATTAATATATCTAGAAATAGCACCAAATGTTCCTATATCATCCCAAAGGAAATTGCATTTAACCACATACCCTTTCCTAGTCTTTTGCATTATTCCAAAATCTACCGATATCCCATCTATTAACCTATACTGTTCTTCAATAGTTTGCTTCTCTTCATCCGTTCCAATAGTTTGATAAATATTAATAATATTTTTATACATATGCGGAAGATATTTTTCCATTTCTCTTAAATATATATCTGCTCTAAATATATAAATACCACTATTCCACAAATAATTTTTAGTTTCTATTAAATCCTTAGCCACATCAATATTAGGCTTTTCTAAAAATCTTTCAACCTTATAACTTTCAATTGCAGCATTAGTCCTACTCCCCATTTTAATATATCCATAACCAGTCTCTGGTCTTGTAGGCAAAACTCCAATAGTTACAAGTCCCCTTTTTTTCTCTGCTATTTCTATTCCTTGAAGTATAGTATCTTTAAACTCCCTTTTACCCTCTATATAATGATCCGAAGGCAAAACAACCAACGTTGCATCCTTATCCTTTTTTAATAACTTAGCACATGATAACCCAATACACGTAGCAGTCTCCTTATTTTCTGGTTCGACAAAAATATTTTCCTTATTAATCTCATCAGTCTCTTCATATATTTTTTCTTTATAATCTTCATTAGTTACCACATAAACATTATCTTTATTTATAATAGGAAGTACCCTATCCAAGGTATCTCTTAGAAAACTCTTATTTCCAAATACATTTAGGAACTGTTTAGGTTTTGATTTTCTTGATAGAGGATATAACCTAACGCCCTTGCCACCAGCTAAAATAAGTGCATAAATCAAAATCTTCACCTCATATTATCAATCACATTTTATAATATGATAATATTTGTTATCCTGTGTTTAATATTTAAAATTAAACTCTAAGCATTTTCTACTTAGAGCTTTATATTAAATTATTCTTACTAAGAAGAATAATATACTAAAATTAGTTCAATTAAATAATATGCAAATAAAAATATAAAAGTTATTTAATTTTATGTTTTTTATAGTAAAATGTATTTATTATTAATAAATATTAAATATTAAATACAAGAGGTGATTTTATGAATATTTTTTTGAAAGAATTTAAATTTTTACTGTATGAAGAGAAAAAATTTCAATCATTAAATTTAGTATTAGAAAAACTAAAAAAAGAATATATTGGAATTGTAGATTTATATTCTAATATTCTCTCTCCAGCACTAAACAACATGATTTGCGTGGGGAGCAAAGAAAGTTGCATTTGGAAAGAACATATAAGAAGTTCTATAATACGAACTATAATAGAAAATTGCTATCCTTATGTTATAAATGAAAAAACCAATAAATACAAATTGTCCAATATGGGAAAAGTATTAGTTATATGTCCTCCAGAAGAATATCATGAACTTGGGGCTAGAATGGCAACAGATTTTTTTGAACTTGCTGGATATGATCCTGTGTTTATAGGAGCAAATACTCCAAAAAAAGATTTTATAGATTCTATAAATGTATTAGACCCAAAATATATATTTATAAGAGTTACTAATACCTATAATCTTTTCTCAACAAAAGACACAATAAATAAAATAAAATCTATAAATCCACAAGTTAAAATTTTAGTTGGAGGTTATGCCTTCGATATTAACAAAGAACTTTATAAAGAAGTTTCCGCAAACTATTATATAAAAGATTTTCAGGATATACTAAACCTTTCAAAGGAGGATTCAAAATGAGATTGCCACTTAAAATTGCAATAAGATTCTTAAAATCTAATAAAGGTCAAACTGCCCTTATAGCTATAGGTATCGCAATAGGTGTATCTGTACAAGTTTTTATAGGATCTTTAATATTTGGTCTTCAAAAAAGTTTAGTTAATTCAACTATAGGAAATTCACCCCAAATAACAATAACTTCAAAAGATGATTCCGTTCTATTTAGAGGGTTGGATTTAATCAACAGCGATAAAATTTATAATATAAACGATAGATTAGTAGATGGATTTATGCCCTCTTCAAATAATGAAGTTTTAATAGGTACAAGCCTTCAAGAAGAACTTAAGATAAACTTAAATGACATTGTAAACATCACAACAACAAAAGGAGATAATTCAGAAGTTAAAGTGGTTGGTATATTTGACCTTAAAGTAGCTTCATTAAATAAATCTTGGCTTATTTCAAATTTAAACACAGATCAAAATATATTTAATTTAGAAAATAAAATAACTTCTATAGAAATGCAAGTTCCTGAAAATGAAGCTTTTAATGTTCAATCTATAGCAACTAATATAAATACTTCTTTAAATGATTCCACCTTAGTTGTAGATAACTGGATGGACCAAAACGAGCAATTATTAAGCGGTTTAAACGGTCAAAGCGTTTCAAGCTATATGATTCAGTTTTTTGTAATAGTATCTGTAGTTCTTGGGATAGCAAGTGTTTTGGCTATTTCAGTTGTACAAAGATCTAAACAAATTGGAATATTAAAAGCTATGGGAATAAAAGATAAAGATGCTTCCTTAATATTTTTATATCAAGGAATTATTCTTGGAATCTTAGGCGCAATACTCGGAATAATTTTAGGTTTAGGACTTATGTTTAGTTTTTCTAAATTTGCTCTAAATCCAGATGGAACACCAGTTGTAGCTTTACTTATTGATTATAAATTCATTGCAATCTCTGCTTTAATCGCAATACTAGCTTCAACTATAGCTGCTTTCATACCAGCTAGAAGGTCTTCCAAACTTGATCCTATGGAGGTAATTAAAAATGGCTAATATAATAGAACTTAAACATATTAATAAAATATATGGTGATAAAATCAAAACACAAGTATTATATGATATAAATTTAAATATAAAAGAAAATTCTTTTAATTCCATAATCGGTCAATCTGGTTCTGGTAAAAGTACTATTTTAAATATAATAGGAACTCTAGATAAACCTACTTCAGGCGAAATTTTTATTGGAGGAAACCCAACTGATAAAATGAAGAAAAACGAACTTGCTTATTTAAGAAATCAAACTATAGGATTCATATTTCAATTCCATTATCTTTTACCTGAATTTACTGCTTATGAAAATGTGTTAATTCCCTATTTAATGAATAATAAGAAACCTTCTAAGGAGATACTAGAGAGAGCAGATGAACCTACAGGAAACTTAGATTCAGACACAACAGAAACTATATATAAAATACTAAGAAATGTTAACGAGAAATTTAAAACTACATTCTTGATAATAACACACGATAGAAAAATAGCCGAAAAAGCGGACCGAATAATAGAAGTTAAAGATGGTAAAATAAATCTAGATTTAAATGTAATTTAAAAAGATTGTTATTTAATAAGGATTATTGACACATTATTCAATTTCATGTAAAATTATATTATTAAAAATATAAGGAGGTAATACTTTGCTTAGCAAAAATTTAATAACCGATATAAACGAACAAATTAATTTCGAATTACTTTCTGAGTATCTATATCTTTCTATGGCTGCCTATTTTGAGGACCAGAACTTGCCTGGGTTTGCTAATTTCTTTAAAGTTCAAGTTCAAGAGGAACGATTCCATGCAATGAAATTTTTTGATTATTTAAATCAAATGGATGGAAGAGTTATATTGAAATCAATAGAAGCACCAGAAAATGATTTTGAAGGGGCTTTAGATGTATTTGAAAAAAGTTTAAACCACGAAAAGAAAGTTACAAAAAGAATATATAATTTAATGGATGTAGCTCTAGATGAAAAGGAACATGCAACCATTAGTTTATTAAAATGGTTTATAGATGAACAAGTAGAAGAGGAAGATAATTTTAATACTCTAGTGAAAAAATTAAAGAGAGCAAATAATGACCCTACTCTAATTTATATGTTAAATGAAGAATTATCATTAAGAGTTTTTACTCCACCAACTTTATAAAAGAATAAGCTACTGATCTATTTCAGCAGCTTATTCTTTTAATATGCTGTCTATTATTCTTTTTTTCTTATTTAAATATTCTTTTTTGAGTGATAATGGACAACAATCAATAGCCTGTTTTATATACTTTAAAGCAGCTACATTATCGTTATAATAATAGAAATAAGAAGACATTTCATAATAACTTCTCCAAGGATATTCTATTTTCTTTAATATTTCTTCTATTTCTAATTCATTATTTAATGCTGGACAAATTACCGCCTTATACAAAATAGCTCTATCATCATTAAAAAGAGTATTGTCTTCACTATTTAATTTGTCTAGATAAAAATTCACCAATTCTTTATCATTAGATAATATTATTTCAAAAAAATCACTAATATGTCTAGCTAGAAAACTATTAATACTATAAGTTGCATTAAAAAATCTATCTACAAAACTAATTTTATTTTCATTTTCCACATCTTTAATTGAATATAAAAACGCAAGGTTTCCAAATATCTCTGACAAATGCTGCCCTATATTTTTACCACTGCAAAAATCATTAATATAGCTTATAGTGTAATTTTCCAAGATATCACTAGCAAATTTAGGATCATAATGTTCTATTATATGGTTTATATATTTGCTACCCATATCAGCCCTCCTTTATATTTTGAATTTTCTGTATATTGTAATTATACTACTAAAGAGTAAACGTGTCATAAAATATATTCATACTCTAACTATTATTATTCCCATTTTTTTATTATATAATCATAAAAAAAGCTGTAGGAAATGATACAATCCCACTTAAGTAGACATATGAAATAATTAAATTTCATTTATCTATGGAGGTGGGATTTTATTATGTCCAGAAAATCAAGTTATACAGTTGAAGAGAAAATAAAAGCATGTACCGACTATCTGTCAGGTTTCAAATCAGCTAGTAAAATTGCAATAGAACTGAATATGGGAAAACATGGACAAGGTGTTGTTCGTGGTTGGGCTAAAAAGTACAAAACATATGGTGCATCTGTATTTATTTATAAGACCAGAAATAATTATTATTCACAAGAATTCAAGGAACGAGTTGTTAAGGAGTACCTTAACGGCACCAGTTCTCCAAACGAATTAATTATTAAATATAATATTCCATCAAGAACTACACTCGATAGATGGATAAAGATGTATAATAATCATATAGAATTAAAGGAGTATGATCCTAAACCGGAGGTCTATATGCTAGATACATTAAAAACTACTTTTGAAGAGAGAATAGAAATCGTTAAATATTGCTTTGCTCAC
>JBGUER010000017.1:0-28797 GCA_041821285.1 Clostridiaceae bacterium | reverse complement strand
ACCGCCGTATACCGAACGGTACGTACGGTGGTGTGAGAGGTCGCTGAATAAAATAATTATTCAGCTCCTACTCGATTCAAAAAAAGAAATCCATTTAAAAAAATGATATAATATAATTACACACAGTTAGGGGTGAAATTATTGTATTCATATAAAATTAAACAATTTATTTGGGCTATATTTGCAAAAATAAATTATGATGATAAAAAATATGTAAGAAAAATATTAAATAAAAAAGAAGAAATTTTATTTTTAAAAATGACAACTTCGGAACAAAAACATTCAATTAGAGTTTCAAAAGCAGTAGAAAAAGAATTGTTGAATAATAAAGAATACGATATAGATTTAGTTAAATCAGCACTTCTTCATGATATTGGAAAAATAAAATGCAAAATGAATACTATAGAAAAATCTTTTATTATAATTTTCAATAAATTAACAAAAGGAAAAATTAAAAATAAAAAAATTAAAAATAAAATTAATTTATATTATAAACATGGAGATTTAGGATGTGATATACTAAAAGCATATGGCTATAGTGATAAATTTTATTTTTATATAAAAAATCACAATAATAAAAATATTGATGATTATAAACTTAACATACTAAAAAAATATGATAATATGTATTAGGGTGAGTAATATGAATTCTGAAAAAAGAAGAGTAAAAATACATGAATTGTTAAACACAGAAAAACTACCTTTGAAGGGAATCAATCTTGCTGAAAGATTTAATGTAACAAGGCAAGTTATTGTTAAGGATATAGCTATATTAAGAGCAAAGGGGTTTAAAATTGTAGCAACACCTGATGGATATATTATTCCAAATACTAATGTAGGAGTAAAAAAAATAGTTGCAGTTTCACATAAAGAAGAGGAAATAGAAGAAGAATTAAATATTATTGTTAAATATGGTGGCGTGGTAGAAGATGTTATTGTTGAACATCCTGTGTATGGTGAAATTAAAGGACAAATTATGATAAAAACTCAATACGATATAATAAGGTTTTTAGAAAAGATCAAGATTCAAAAGGCTGAACCACTTTTAGTATTGACAGGAGGCATACATTTGCATACTATATCTTGCGAAAATGAAATTGTAATGAGTAGAATATTAAAAGAGCTAGAAGAAAAAAATTATATAATATCAGAATAAGTATAAGGGGTATATTTATGGATAAAGTATCGTTATTAAGATGTAATTCCTATGATTTAGAAAAAGTAGAAGCTTCACTTAGAAAGGGGTTTGACCTTTTAGGGGGAGATAGTTTTTTAAAAAAAATTATTCCCTATAATAAAAAATTAATGTTAAAACCCAATCTATTAAGTATTGAAAATAAAAATTCTGTTGTTGTTACAAATCCAGTTGTATTTGAAGCAGCAATAAGAATATTTAAAGACTATACTTCTAGTATATACTTTGGTGACTCTCCTGGATTTGGGGATTCTATAAAGGCGGCAGAAAAATGTGGTTTAATGGAAGTTGCTAAAAAGTATAATGTGGAATTTAAACCATTTAAAGATTCAGTTCATGTTACTTTAGAAGATTCTATACTTGTAAAGTCATGGACATTAGCAAAGGATGCTTATGAAGCTGATATTTTAATTAGTCTGCCAAAACTAAAAACTCATGCAATGGCATTTTATACTGGTGCTATTAAAAACCAGTTTGGTTGTGTTCCAGGTACGTTAAAGGCTTCTTGGCATACAAGAATGCCCCAAGCTGAAAATTTTAGTAGAATGCTTTTAGATTTAAATAAGGCTGTAGGTACTGATTTTGCTATTCTTGATGGAATAATAGCAATGGAAGGAAACGGACCTAAAAATGGAACACCTAAAAAAATGGATACTATTATTATGGGAGAGAGTTTAACTGCAATAGATTCTATAGCAACTAGTTTAATTGGTTATGAAGACCCTTTAGAAGTTCCAATATTAAAAGCAGCTTATGAAACTAAAAGCGGTTCAGTGCTTAGAAAAGATATTGAAGTTTTAGGAGAAAAAATTGATGATATGAAGGTTAAAGATTTTAAGCTTTCTAGAAAAGGTGGTAATTTTTATTTTATAAGTCCTAAAGTTACAAGTGTAATGAGAAATGCATTAGCACCAGACCCATTTGTGTTAGAAGATAAATGTATTAGTTGCAAAAGATGTTATGAAGTATGTCCTGAAAAACCTAAAGTCATCAGTATGGTAGAAAAAAACAATAAAATTATACCTAAATGGGATATGTCTAAATGTATTAGATGTTTTTGTTGTCAAGAATTATGTCCTGTAGGTGCAATAGATACAAAGTATAAAGTAATAGCAAAAGTTTTAAAAATGGATAAGAGGTGATATTTTGAAGAAAAAAGTAACGATAACAAGTCTAATAATAATTATAGTTTTGGCACTTATTTTTATTGATAGTATAGTATCATTTTCGGTAAGTATAAAATGGTTTAGTGAGCTTGGATATTTATCCGTTTACTTTACTAAGTTATTGGCAGTATTAAAGTTAATGGTACCTATATTTGCAGTAGTATATTTAGTTATATATATTTATTATAAGAGTATTAAAAAGAGTGTAATAAAATTAAAAAGAGCAGTGGAAGTTGATTTAAATAAAACTAAAAGAAATAAAAAAATTTTTATTATTGTAGATGTGATTATCTCATTATTCATATCTATATCAATATCAACAACATATTGGTATCAAATACTCCAGTTTAATAATTCAGTAGATTTTAGTAAGGTTGATCCTTTATTTGGATATGATATTTCTTTTTTTGTATTTAAATTACCATTAATAAAATCTATATATTCGTTAATAATGTCTCTTTTGGTTATATTAATAATATTTACTATAGTTCTTTATTTGGTAATAACAATGAAGGATAAAATGAGTGATAGTATACAAAATTTTAACAGAAAAGAATTTAAAAATGGGTTAACAAGTTTTGCAGGAAAACAACTTGCCGTGGTATCTTTTCTAATATTAATATTCTTAAGTGTAGGTTATTTTATTAAGAGTTTAGAACTTGTATATAGCCCAAGAGGTGTAGCTTATGGAGCTAGTTATACAGATGTAAAGGTAACATTTCTTTTTTATAAAATACTAATAGTGCTTTCTTTAATAGCTGCAGTGATAGTATTTATAGGAATTATCAGGTCTAAAGTTAAACCTATATTAATTGCTATAGCTTCAATAATTGTAGTTATTGTTATTGAAGGAGTATCGTCTTATGTGGTTCAGAATGCAATAGTTAGGTCAAATGAAAAAACTGTAGAAAAGCCATATATTCAAAATAATATAGATTATACAAGAGATGCATATAATATTTCAGATATTGATGAAATAAATTTTAATGTAGAAGATAATTTAACATTAGATGATTTAAGTAAGAACCAGGATACTATTAGTAATATTAAAATTAATTCTTTTGAACCTGCACTAGATTTTTATAATGGAGTTCAGGTTATAAGATATTATTATACATTTAATGATATTGATGTAGATAGATATACACTAGATGGAAAATATACTGAAGTTTTTGTAGCACCTAGAGAAATAGACCAAGATGCTTTAAAAGAAAATGCAGGTAATTGGCAAAATAGACATCTAGTTTATACTCATGGTTACGGAGTTGTTATGAGTAAGGTAAACTCTGTAACTAGTCAAGGACAGCCTGATTTTGTTATTGACGGTATACCACCTAATAACAAGACGGATCTTTCTTTAGATAATCCTAGAATATATTTTGGAGAAAAGACTAATGATTATTCTGTAGTAAATACAGATCTCCCTGAAATAGATTATCCTAAAGGAGATGAAAATCAATACAATTCTTATGAAGGAAATGCAGGAATAAAAATGAGTTTTTTAAATAGAGTTATGTTTTCTATTTATTATAAAAATATAAACTTTTTATTGTCAAAAGATATAAATTCAGAAAGTAAAATTCTTGTTACTAGGAATATAGTAGATAGAGTTAAAAAGATAGCACCGTTTTTAACTTATGATAGTGATCCATATATAGTAGTTAGTAATGGACAATTTTATTATATATTAGATGCATATACTACAACAGATAAATATCCTTACTCTCAACCATATGGAGATATAAATTATGTAAGAAATTCAATCAAGGTTGTTGTTGACGCTGTAAATGGAGATGTGAATTTTTATATTGTGGATGAAAATGATCCTATAGTTGAAAGTTATTCTAAAATATTTCCAGATTTATTTAAAACACTAGATGAACTACCACAAGATATACAAGATCACTTTAGATATCCAGAAGGCTTATTTAATGTTCAGTGTGATGTTTTAACTAAATATCATATGACCGATCCAGGAGTTTTCTTTAATTCAGAAGACTTATGGCAGATATCACAAAATGAAAAAGCGGTAGATTCGGTTTCTGATATTAATGATTCTTCATATTTTGTAATGAGATTACCTGGAAATGAAAGTGAAGAAATGGTATTGGTTGATTATTTTAATATGAAAGACCGTGAAAATATGGTATCTTTATTAGCAGCGAGGATGGATAAAGGGAATTATGGTAAACTTGTATTATACAGATTTCCTACAGATAAAACTATATATGGACCACTTTTGTTTAAGAAAAAAATAAATCAAGATGAAAATATATCAAAAGATTTATCTTTGTGGAATAAAGATGGTTCAGAGGTTATATATGGAGATACAGCTATTATCCCTATAGAAAATTCTCTGCTTTATGTAGAACCATTGTATTTAAAATCTTCTGGTGAAAATAGTATTCCAGAGATGAAAAGGGTAATATTATTGTATAATGATGAAATTGTATCTGCTAATAGTATAGATGAGGCATTAGCTCAGTTATTTGGGTCAAAAGAAGATAATGGAAACAATAAAGATGTACAAGAAAATGATTCATCTCAAGTATTAACTCAAAGTAAAGCAGAAGAATTAAAAGGTTTATATGAAAAAGCATTAGAAGCTCAAAAGAATGGAAACTGGTCATCTTATGGAGAATATATAGATGAGTTAGGTAAATTAATATCAGAACTTACTGAAGAATAAATAAAAAACTGTTGAGATTAACTCAACAGTTTTTTTATCTATAAATATTGTATAAAATTTGTGTAAAAAGAAAATAATACTATGTATAGGAGGTGTTCTATGAAAAAGAAAATTATTATTAGTTTTAGTATTACTATGTTACTAGTATTTGGACCTGCATTTATATTTAGCAATTATAGTTCCTTTAATATAGAAAATGAAATAAAAAAAAGCGAAAAGGACGATGTTTTAGATAATGAGGTAGAGGCTGCTTTTGTATCTAATACTTCAAGTAAAAAAACTTATTATATAAATGGAGATAGGGTAAATGTATATGAAAGTCCAAATGGGGAGGACAAAGTTATATTTTTCTTAAGTGAGGATGATATAGTTGTGTCATATGATGAAAGCAATGGATATATATATTGTGAAAACAATGATGGTAAATTTGGATGGATACGAAAGGTTGATTATAATATAAGTAATTATTATTATTTAGATACACCATATATCGTAGATACTTCATTAACTTATCAAAATACAATTATATATTATAAAGGAAATAGGTTAAAAGAATTTAAATGTTCAACAGGTAAAATGGGAGATGTTGACCTAGAAACACCTATAGGTGTTTTTTATATTCAGGAACAAGGTGAAGATCTTTATCAAGAAGACCATGAAAAAAGTAGTAAATACTATTCAAATTTCTTCTCAAAATATTCATACCACTCTGTTTTTTTTGATATATATGGTAATATAATAGATGGAGAGATAAATAAATTAGGTTATCCCTATTCAGATGGTGATATTATATTAAGTTTAGAAGATGCAAAATGGATACATGACAATATTCCAAACGGATCTAAGGTGTATATTCATTATTAATACTTTTGGATATTATAAAGAGGAAAAGTACCTTTTATTATAAAGGAGAAAATAAATGCTAGATATTAGAAGAATAAGGAATAGTAAAGAAGAAATAAAAGAGTCAATGAAAAATAGAGGGGAAAATTTTGATGTTTCAATGATAGATAAAATTTTAGATTTAGATGATATTAGAAGAAATATGATATCAATAGTTGAAGATTTAAAGAATAAGAGTAATATAGAATCTAAGAAAATTTCAAAACTTAAAAAATCTGGAGAAAGTATAGAATATTTATTTAATGATATGAAAAAAATTTCTAATGAAATAAAAGAACATGATAAAAAATTAGTTAAGGTTGATGAGGATATTAAATATTTAATGCTTAAAATACCTAATGTTCCAAATCCATCAGTTCAAGATGGAGAAACAGAAGAGGATAATGTAGAGATAAGAAAATGGGGTAGTATTACTAAATTTGAATTTAAGCCTAAATCACATTGGGATTTAGGAACTGATTTAGAAATTTTAGATTTTGAGAGGGCATCAAAAGTAACAGGTTCAAGATTTTCTTTTAGCAAGGGACAAGGAGCGAGATTAGAAAGATCTTTAATAAGTTTTTTTTTAGATATTCATACAGAAGAACATGGATATACAGAAATGATTACACCATATATGGTAAATAAGGAGAGTATGATTGGAACTGGACAACTTCCCAAATTTGAAGAAGATACATTTAAAATAGTAAATGATGGCTATTTTCTTATTCCAACGGCAGAGGTTCCTGTGACAAATTACTATAGTGATGAAATTTTAGATGGAGATAAACTTCCTATAAAGATAGCTGCTTATAGTGCTTGTTTTAGATCAGAAACTGGTTCCTCAGGTCGTGATACAAGAGGATTAATAAGACAACATCAATTTAATAAAGTTGAATTGGTTAAGTTTTGCAAGGGAGAACAAAGTTATGATGAATTAGAAAAACTAACTAGTGATGCTGAGGATGTGTTACAGCGCTTAGGACTACCTTATAGAGTAGTTAGAATATGTAAAGGCGACTTAGGGTTTACAGCGGCTTTAAAATACGACATAGAGGTGTGGATGCCAAGCTATAATAGATATGTTGAGATATCTAGTTGTAGTAATTTTGAGGAATTTCAATCAAGGAGAGCTAATATAAGATATAAAGAAAATTTAAGGAGCAAACCTAAATTTGTTCATACGGTAAATGGTTCTGGAGTAGCAATAGGAAGGACAGTAGCAGCTATTTTAGAAAATTATCAAATAGAAGATGGAACAATAAGAATACCAGAAGCATTGAAAATATATATGGGTAATCGAGAGTATATAGGTAAATAAATTTATAGATTTAGATAATTTTTAAAATACATATAAGAAAATCAATAAAATATCAATAAATTTGTTGACAGCTTAACGTTTAATTGATATAATACTAAATGTCGCAAGATGAGGAAAGATGGTCGAGTTGGTTTAAGGCACCGGTCTTGAAAACCGGCGTACGGGTGACCGTACCTAGGGTTCGAATCCCTATCTTTCCGCCATTTTTTTATACTTTTTAGCTTGGAGGGGTACTCAAGTGGCTAAAGAGGACGGTTTGCTAAACCGTTAGTAGGGGTAACCTTAGCATGGGTTCGAATCCCATCCTTTCCGCCAAAAATCCAACTGCTAATAATGTAGTTGGATTTTTATTTGATTTTCTATATATATTATGATAATATTATTTTGTTACATGCGCGAGTAGCTCAATTGGATAGAGTACCTGGCTACGAACCAGTCGGTTGGAGGTTCGATTCCTCTCTGGCGCACCAGTAAACCGTTGAAACTATTAAGTTTTGATGGTTTTTTATTTTGCGAAAAATTAAGTTTTGCCCCTCTTTTTGCCCCTTATAGATATTAATAGGCGTAATTTCAATAAAAAATAGGGGTTATTTTGCCCCCATAGTTTTATATAGATCATCTAGTTTTGATATTGCTTTTTTCTTCATACTATCAAGTACATGAGTATAAGTATCTAATGTTATTGATATATTACTGTGACCAAGTAATATTTGTACTGTCTTCGGTTCTTCTCCTAGTTCAAACAATCTAGTTGCAAATGTATGTCTTAGATCATGGAATTTCTTATCTTGTAAATCTAATTTATTAGTTATCTTTTTAAAATCTTTTAGCACATTGCTGCTATCTAAATATTTTCCAAGTGTATTACAAAATACAAGTGAATTGTTTTCATACAAATTGCCCATTTTAATTCTTAAGGTTTTCTGTTCAATTCTATATTGTTTTAATTTTAATATTAAGTGTTTAGGTATAGGAACAGATCTTATTCCTTTTTCAGTTTTTGGGGTTTGAATAATACCTTCATATTTTCCAGTATCAATATTTTTAACTTTTTTATATGATTTATTAACATCAATAGTTGCATTAATAAAGTCAATATCATTCCAGGTTAAAGCAAATAATTCTCCTTGTCTTAAGCCAGTGTCAAGAGCAGTAACAAATAGAATCTCCAGTGGATGACCTTTTATAATATCTAAGAATTTCTTTTGTTCTTCCAAGCTAAATGGTTTTACATTATTAGTATTACATAATTTCTTTTCTTTAGGCAATGTTATTGATTTAGAGAAGTCTTTTATAATTCTATTGTTATCATAAGCATATCTAATACATGGGGATATGATCTTATGTAGGCTTTTTATTGATGTTATACTTTTATCTTTTGATATTAATTTCATGTAATATTCTTGTATATCTGGAGCAGTTTAATCTCTTAATTTTATAGTATATAAAGGACTATTCTCTATATAATTTCTATATATGCTATCATATCTTTCTTTTGTTGAAGGTTTCTTATCTACTAAATGAGTATTATATAATCAACATTTAAAAAACACACCAAAATATTCTTTGTTATTCGATATACCATTATCAAGTTCATTAGCTGATACTTTTATTTTATATTCAAGTTCTTTTATGGATGAACCATAAATGTCTTTTGGCTTAGTGAGATTTTTATGTCTTAATCTATAGAAATAATACTCTTTACCATTTTTAATTTTTTTCTTATATACGGTTTTGGACATTGAAACACCTCCTGAAGGTTTCCTTTTTAAATGGGTAAACTTATTAGTTATTTTTTATTAACTTGAATATTTCGAAATCTAGTGTTTCAACGAGTTTTGTATATAAAGTATAGTATTGTTCATCACTTAATTTATTAAAATCAAAATCTTTATGATAAAGTTCTTTATCATAAATAAAAGTTAAAATTTCTTTATATTTATCTAAATTTTCAATTATATTTGTAACAGCACGTTTATCTGTATTACCCAATATTAAATTGTAATTTAATTTTATAGATAAGCTTTCACTGGTACTAGCATATTGGTCATTTATATAAAATAGTTCAATACCATATTCATTTTTTAAGTAATTATAAAAATTTACTATTCTGAATGTTTCATCACTGGTTTCGTAAAAATAATTAGAATATAAAAAAGCTTCTTCTTCTTCACTTAATTTTTTATAATTACATATTTTTTTAAAAACGTCTAAAGGAAATTTATTATTTTTATTTATAAAATTTATTAAAATTTCTTTAGTTATGCCTAATTATTTTGATATTTCTTCATATTCATTTTCGGATAGAATTATAGCAAATATGTTCTTTGGGAAATGATTAAAAAATCTTCTTGATATGCTTTCTTCTTCTGAAAACATCAAATCGTTAATGCTAACTCCGAGAGCTGACGCTATATTTTCTAATGTTTCATATTTGGGCTGCCTTCTGTTGTTTTCATAATTTTGTATAGTTGCAGTAGTGACATATAAAGTTTTAGCTAAATTTTCCTGAGTTAGGCCCTTTAATTTTCTATTATGTTTAATGTTACAACCAATATTCATAATATCACCTCTTTTTTATTGTAATACAACACTAACAAAATGTTAGTTAAGGAGGCAAATGATGAGGCCAGGATTAAAAATAAAAGTAAAGAGAACAGAGAAGGAAATTACACAACAAGAATTAGCAAACAGGGTTGGAATGTCAAGATATTATTTATCAGCACTTGAAAGAGGTAAAGCAACTAATCCAAGCATCGAGAAAATGAAAAAAATATCAGAAATTCTTAATGTAGATGTTAAAGAGCTTTTCTTTGAGGACTAAAAAACGAATAAAGATTAACACATCTAAAAAATATCTTATCTAAAAATTGTTAGGTGACGCAATGGTAAAAAAATAAGTGGAGGTAAAAATATGGAACAAACAGAAACTATATTAATGGATCCAACTGCAGCTATGGAATATTTAGGAGTTGGACGCAATCGAATGTACTGTGACTTATTAAAGAGAGAAGATTTTCCTTGTTTTAAGATGGGAAGCAAATATTTTATTAATCGCGTTATGTTACAGAAATGGGCAGAAAAACAATGTTTACAAAAGTAAAGGATAAAAAATAGGTGGTGATATGCAAGAACAAGGATGGGTAAAAGTATTTAGATCGCTTTTAGATAAACCAATATGGTTGAAATCTACACCAGAGCATAAAACAATTTTAATCGCACTATTACTTATGGTTAATCATAAAGAAAAAGAATGGGAATGGAATGGACATAAATATACAGTTGCGTCAGGTCAATTCATAACTTCATTGGATAGCATAGTTAAAAAATGTGGTAAAGGTATTTCGATACAAAATGTAAGAAGTACGTTAGCGAGATTTAATAAACTTGGTTTTTTAACAAATGAATCAACAAAGACAGGTAGACTTATAACAATAGTAAATTGGGGACTTTATCAAGATGAGAATATGCAAAACAACAAAGATAGTAACAAAGAGGTAACAAAGAACCAACAAAGAGGTAACAAAGAGGTAACAACTAACAAGAATGATAAGAATGAAAATAAATATATATATACCCAGGTTATTAATTATTTGAATGAAAAGATTGGAGCTAAATATAAAGACTCTGCAAAAAAGACTCAAGATTTAATTAATGCAAGAATGAATGATGGTTATATAGTAGATGATTTTAAAAAGGTTATTGATAATAAAGTATGTGATTGGTTTAATAACGAATATGAAAAGTATTTAAGACCTAGTACTTTATTTGGCAATAAGTTTGAAGGGTACTTAAATCAAAAAAATGGACAGTACAAAGAATCAAATATTAATAGCAGCGTTTCTTCAGTACATAACAATAAAAAGGAAATTCCACCAGAATATAAAGATTGGGTTGATTAGGAGGACAAGCTATGATAAATGAAATTCAATTTGCTGATAGATATCTAGGACAATATAGAATAAAAAGTAATGAAATAAATCCAGTTTATTGTCCCTTTTGCCAAGGAGGAAGGCACAGAGATAAATATACATTTTTTTTAAATCCTAATAAACACACTTATATGTGTCATAGGGGAAGCTGTGGAGCAAAAGGAACGTTTAATCAATTAACTAAATTATACAACGAAAGGGCTGATTATATAGTGCAAATACAAAGAGAAAGATTTGATGTAGTTGCTCCTAAGAAGGAATACAAAGCCCCAGAGATAAAACTTAATAATATTGCACCAAACGCATTGGAATATATTAAAAGTAGGGGAATAAATGAAGTTACAATTAAATATTTTGATTTGAAATCAGATAGTAAAGGAAATATAGTTTTTCCTTATTATGATGAAAATAATATACATGTTTTAAATAAGATAAGAATACCTAGAAAATTTATTAAGGTCAAAGATAAAACAAAGATATGGCAAGAAGGCGCAGGAAAACCAGTATTATTTAATATGAATCGCATTATACAAAGTGAGCCGGTTTTAATAACGGAGGGCGAATGGGACTGTATTTCAGTATTTCAAGCAGGGTACAAAAACGTAGTCTCGATACCTTTTGGAACTGAAAATATGGAATGGATAAGTGAATGTTGAAAGTGGCTAGAGGGTTGCAAGGAATTTATTTTATGGTTTGATAGTGATTTAGCTGGAGAAAAATCAGTTCAGCAGGTAGCTAAAAAACTTGGAATATATAGATGTAAAGAGATAAGGTCCAAAGAAAAGGATGCAAATTTAGTTTTATTTAAGCATGGAGCCAGTAAAGTTTTGGAATATATAAACAAAGCTGCATATTTCCCAATTGAAAATTTAACTAGAATGAGTGATGTAAAAAAGGTTGATACTGAAAGGATATTATACGGTAATAAATTTTTAGATTATAACCTTGGCGGTTGTAGAATGGGAGAGTTAGTTATATGGACCGGTAAAAGAGGAAGTGGTAAAAGTACAGTATTGAATTACACTCTAGTTGATACAATAGATCAAAAAACAAAGTGCTTTATATATAGTGGAGAATTAAGCAATTCAAAGCTAAAACAATGGTTAGATAGGCAAGTAGCAGGAGAAAGATATATTGTAACATGTAAAGATGAACTAACGGGTAGAGAAGACTATGTGGTGCAAAAGGATGTTGAAAAAATAATAACTGAATGGTATAGCGACTATCTTTTCTGTTACGGTGACGATGGGATAAATGATGATAATACATTGTTAGAAATAATGGAATATGCATTTAAAAGATACAATGTTAAAAGGTTTGTTTTGGATAATTTAAAAACAATTAAATTTAATAGCAATAGTGATCCATATAGAAATCAGGGATTATTTGTTAGTAAATTAAAATCATTTGCTAAACAATACAATGTACATATAGACTTGGTGGTCCATCCACGGAAAACATTAAATAAAGAATTATCAGATGAAGATGTCGGTGGAAGTGTAGATATCATAGACTTAGCTGATAATGTAATTGTAATTACCAAGATAACTGATGAATTAATAAATTCTGAAAGTGATCATTCAAAAAAAACTAAGCTAGAAGAGAATAATACAATATTATCTATAAAAAAGAATAGGGAATATGGAGAAGGTGGAAAGAGCTATTATAAATTTAGTTCAAAGAGCAAAAGAATCTATGGAATTGGAACCATAAAAACATATGAATGGGAGGAAAAAATAAAGGATAGAAACTTTGTTTTGAATAGTCAGTTTGAACATGAAGAAAAACAGGAAGAATGCGCGTTTTAATATTAATAAAGGAGATGATAAAAATTAATTGGGAAAGATTATATTCAGCTTTAAAAATGACGCGTGAAGGGAAAGACACGGAACCAATAGAAGATATTCTCTATAAAGATAATATAAATGAGACTATAACTGTTAGGGATATTGAAAAAATGGAACCAAATGAAGCAAAAGAAGCGGTTATAAATTATCTTACAGTAGTTGCAAATATTAAATAAGGGGGGTGAAACTTATGACCTTAGAAGAAATAAAAGTTAAATGGAATGAGAATTTAAGAAGAATTAAAAAAGCAGAGAAAACCGCAGAGGATAAACCGGAAGTTTTTATGAAGTTTATGAGTGAATTTCATAGGATATGTAGAGTTATGAGTAATTTAATGTATGAGTATAAATGCATTACTGGAGAGGAAATAGCTGAACAATATTTTGAAAGAGAATTTGAAATATAAGAAGAAATGCTATGGACAAAGAAATATTAAGAATTATTGATAAAGTTAAGAGTATAAACTCAATAAAAGGAAGGCAAATACTAAGGAGAGTGTATTGATATTGATATTTAAATATAAGAAAAAAATATATTATGTTTTTTTGAGTGATTTTTGTAAAGCACCAGGTATTAAGTTTAATCATAATGGGTTAACTATAATATCATTAAATAAGAATTTGCCCAAATGGAAAAGACAATTGGAACTACATAGATTGATTAAAGGAAGAAGGCTTAAGGATATAAAAACTAGGAAAGTTACAAAAAATTTTTGAAGGAATACATATTGTAATCTGTAATTCAAATATTAATAAATAGAGGAGTAAAAATGAATAAGTTAGAAGAAATAATGAAGATGGGATATAGGATAGAATTAGCACTAGGAGGGAAAGGCAACTCATATTTAGACATATACGGACTAATGGGATTTTCTAATAGTATAGAGCATAAATCATTTAAAGCAGATAAAGTTGATGAAGTTATTAACGCAGCATATCAATTCACACAGGAGGATGAGAAATGATCCAAGAGGAGATATTAAAAAGGCAAGAACAGTTATTGAAAGATATTGATGTATTAGCAATTAAAAAATGTTTGAAAAATGAATCGGATAAATGTGGAAGGACAAAAGGTAATATGTCTTCAGTATTTTGAGGGGTTAAATTATAATGCTATAGCAATCATTATGAACCATTCTCCAAGGACAGTAGCAAGGATAGTTATAGATTGTAGAATAGTTATAGCAAGAGCTTTGTTTGGAATTGAGGACGAGCTCCTGGAGAAGTATGAGAGGGGAAGTAAGTTAATATAAGTATAGGATAAATAATCATTTTAATTGGGAAAGGATGTTTTGATTTATGGATTTAGCAATAACTATCACTGTAATATGTATTACATCTATACTAACTGATATAGTTTTAATGGCTCATTCACGAGAGATTAGGAGAGAAATTAGAGAGTTAGGCTATAGGTTAGATAAAAAAAGAAGGGACTAGCATTTAGCTAGCCCTCCCTTATAAAGTTATCATGATTTATTTCCAGAATAGATATTTAAACTCAACCAATTAATTTACCTATTTATTAATTAATTCCATTTGAATACCTTCTATATTATTACCATATATTCCTGCATAATCTGATAAATCATTAACCCATGACAACCATCTTCCTCCAACATAAACTCTATATTTTGCATACCTACTAGAATCAAGAGACTCCACCTGTAAACCATCAATATTTCTGCCGTATATTCCGGCATAATCTTGTCTTTGTGTTACCCAGGAAAGCCAATTACCACCTTTCAAATGAACCCTATATCTAATTTGAGATTTATCTCCGTTTGCATAAATACATTGAATGGGTCTACCATATATTCCGGCATAGTCATTCAAATTTGTTACATTAGGAAGCCACCTACCATCAACATATACTTGATAAAAGACATTCGAAGCTATGTTTGTTGTTGCAGGTGTATCATTACTATTAGTATTAACTAAATATGTTAGAGTGCCTATATCTCCGCCAACATATCTTTTCATCATGCCTGACTTTACTGATAATAATACATCAGTGGTTATTGCGTTTACTATAGCCATGCCATTAGGATAATTATATGGTTTTGAAATACCTAAGTTTCTACCTACTGAATTATTATTTATATCCATATCCCTTTCAAGTTTATCATTGTTAGGATTATCGGTTTCATGTGCATTAGCAAATCGTTCTGCATAACTTGTACCACAATGTTTTGACATTAAGGCATTCCAAAGTGAATGCCTAAAAGCATCTGCATTATCATTATGGTATCCATTACTATTAGACCAAGATGCAATAGTTGCATCTATAGCATACTGTGCATCACATAATGCCATAGCGCCTTTTAAAGGATCACTATTAAAAACTGATTTTTCTGTAGGACCCAATTCAGATGTAGTTGTTGGTAAAAATTTAGTATAGTCAATGTTAGTAATAGACCTTGAAGTAATATTATTAGAACTAGTTTCTAATTGTTTAGAATTTTCCAATATTTGATTTTCAAAAAAAATGAGTATTTCGTCCTCAGTTGCTTCTGGATTTCGTGATTTGTAATCATCTACAGTCTGAAGTAATTGGTCAATATTCTGATTAATAAGTAATTGAGCATAATCAATTTGTTTAGCATTTTTAACAGGTATTACTGAATTTGAGTTTTGGTTTTCAGCAAATGCTGTTGTTGGTAATATAATTGATGTGAAAATAAGTATTAATATTAATAAATAATTCTTTTTCATCCTTTTATGCTCGCCTTTTTTATTATGTTATTATACATAATTTAATATTTTTTCTTTTAAAATTTGTATAAAAAATACCTATTTTGATATATTTAGTTTAATTTCATCTTCAGTTTTGTCAATACTAAAAATAGCTTCATTTTTATTGAGTTTAATACTTCTTACAAGAGAAAAATCTACAATATTTCTTGGAAGATTTACATATGACACTACAGTTTTATTTAGTGTAAAAACTATTAAATTAATATTATCATGATATTTAATAGACTGATTTATATTAGTCCATTTTAAATTATTATCTTTGATTATAGTTTCAGGTACACTATATGGGGGAATAATATATACTTCGTCCCACTTAAAATCTGTTACTGTATCTAAATCTAAATACGAAGAAGTATTTGCTTCAGACTGTATGTTTGTAATCAAAGATTGATCTTCCTGAATTTTGTTATGAGAATTTGATTTATAATAAATAATAGCTATTGTAACAAAAATAATACTTACTATTAACATTAATAAAATCCCCTTTTTTTTCATTAACGATTCCTCCTTTATCTAAAATTTTCATAATATATATAATATACATAAATTATAATTATTTGTCAATATTTAAAATTTATACCGTAAAATTTTGATAAATATGTAAATAAAAAAATAGGAAAATGAAAATGAAAATAAAAACGAAAAGCAAGGGAAATAAAATCTTATACATAACGTTGTTTTAATATGTGAAAATATATAAGTTTTTAATAATGAAACAACAAAAACATTTTGCCCCCTTTTTTGCCCCTTATAGTTTAAAATATAAAAGTATTATTTAAAACAGAATAAAAAACAAAGTGACTATTTACAAGGGTTTGAAGAGATATTAAACTTATATAAAACTGACAAATACGAACCAGTCGGTTGGAGGTTCGATTCCTCTCTGGCGCACCATAAAAAACTCAGTAATCTTAATGGTTACTGAGTTTTTTTATAAATATATTCATAAAAATATTTATTTTGGTAAATAATATAAATAAATGTTAAAATATAAGAAGGTAAGTTTATGTTTTAGGAGGCATTTATGAAAAAAAATATAAAGCCAAGTTTAAAGTCTAAAATAAAAGATGATAAAGAGTATCAAGAGATAGTAGCGGATTTAATAAATGACCCTATAGTATATTCTATGAGTAAATTTATACAGCATAATGATATATCATGTTATCTTCATTGTATAAATGTATCATATCATAGTTATTTAGTGTGTAAATCACTTGGGTTAAACTATAAGGAAGCTGCTAGAGGCGGTTTATTGCATGATTTATTTTTATACGATTGGCATATTACTAAACTTGAAAAAGGTATGCATGGTTTTACACATCCATATAAAGCACTAGAGAATTCAAACAAATATTTTAAATTAAATGATATTGAAAAAGATGTTATAGTAAAACATATGTGGCCATTAACTTTAAAATTTCCTAGATTTAAAGAAGCGTTTATAGTGTGTTTTGTGGATAAATATTGCGCACTTATGGAAACTATAAATATTACTAACAAGAAAAAGCTAGAGATATTAGTAGGTAAATCGTTAATATTTAATGAGTATAAGTAAATAAATACAAGAAAAAAATACAAGTAATTTTTTACTTGTATTTTTGAATAGATAATAGATCTTCAACTCTATCATTCATATATTGATAAGAATCATATACTCCCTGGTTATATATTTTAGGGCCGATTTCTTCCATAATAAAATCTAAAACTAACGAAGCTGCTAAGTCTCCAATTTCTTCTTCTCGTTCATTTTGAAAAAATTTCTTAATAGATTGAATCATATAGTCATTTTCTTCTTTATTAATGTTAATTAATTTTTTTTTCATAGTTGATCTCCTATCTTATAAAATATTTAAAGTTTTTTAGATTTACTTAATAAAAAACCTACAGATGCAAATAATAGATTCCGAATTTCAACTGCAGCAGGAGTTTCTTGAGGCATATGCAACCAATGACTTAAAATAGAAACAGTAAGGCATATTAGTGAAACTATAGAAGCTATTATTATTTGAATGGTTTTATCATTAATATTTTTATTATCTGAAAATTGAGAACCAAATATGAATCCAAATATGCTAGACATAACTGAGCGGATAGCCACATCGCTTGGGTCACTTTGTGCAAAACTAAAAAACACAGTAAGTGATGTATTGATAAGTGAAATAAAACTTATTAGAATAAGGCATTTTAAACATAAGCATATAGAACTCATTTTATTTTTTATATATAGTAAATATTTATTCATCTATTTCACACCTCAGTATAATATATGAAGTGGATAATAGTGTTGATAATATGATTATATCATATGTATTTTTAGTTTTGAGGAGAAATTTATATCATATAATAGTTTTGCTATGGGTTATTATGGTATAATCATATTAGTTTAATAGGAAAGGAAGAAGGATAAATGGATAATAGTTTAATTATATATATTGTTATTGCGTTATTTGTTTTATTATTAATAGTTTCTTTAATAAAAAAAGCTGTAAAATTTATACTGTTCATTATTGGAATTATTTTAGTTTTATCCCTTGTAAATATATTTGTTTACGGTGTTTCGCCTAAAGCGGAAATAAATGCTTATAAAACTAATATTGAATATACAAAAGATATTGCTGGATATACATCTAAAATAAATAGTTCTGTAGATAAAATAAAAAATGTAGTAGAATCTAAAAATATTGATGAAAATTCTGTAGCTACATTAAATGAAGAAAATAGTAATCTTCATATGTATTATGAAGAGGTAAATGGTTTAGACCATACTAAAAAAATGGATATATTTCATGATAAGTATATTGGTTATTTAAATACTATAGTTTCAACTTCAGATACTTCTATTAAAATGGCGAATACTGCGGGAAGTACTATAGATGGAAGTGAAGAAATGTTAAACAAACTAAAAGATGCTTTAAATGGTTTGAGTATAATGAAATAAAAGTTAAAACTGCTTAAAAGCAGTTTTTTTTATATTAAAATACATAACTTCTATAAATGTATTTATTTTACATAATATATGTGTTATTATAAAATGTAAATAAATATAATTGGAGGTATAATGTGGAAAAGAAATCTATTAAGAAAATCTCTATTCTTTTAATTTTTAGTTTTGTATTTTCTATTTTCAATGGGTTTGGATCACTAAAAGTAGATGCATCGCAGTTGAACAAAGAAAAAATGAAAAAGATTCTTGTTGAAAAGTATTATGAACAGCATACTTATGAGAATACACAAAAGGGATTAGAGGATATTACTAAAGATAAAAAAGAAGATTTAAATGAAATAATAAGAATAGTAGTACAACTAGAAAAAAATCCAATATCTGAAGAGTTGGATATTGATCAAGCATCAAGCAAAAAAATTAGTGATGAGGTAGAAGAACTAAAGAATGATCAAAAGAAAATTATTAAAAAGGTAGAAAAAATTACTTCAGAAAAAGTAAAACAGAGTTATGGTTATCTTGTAAATGGGTTTAGTATAACATGCAAGAGAGAGGATATAGCAAAAATAAGTGCTATTAATGGCGTAAAGAGTGTTACAGAGTGCAGAACATATTATCCTGATATGGCAAGCTCTAATGAATTAACTGAGGCATATAGTGTTTGGGAAGATCTTGGGTATAAAGGAGAAGGGATGGTAGTATCTATTATAGATACAGGAATAGATTATACTCATAAAGATATGAAAATATCAGATGATAAAACTATAAAATTAACATCTAAAACTCCAGAAGGACCTGGTAAATATTATTCTGAAAAAATTCCTTATGGTTATAATTTTGCAGATAATAATACTAATATAATAGATGAAAATCCTAGTACTGGAATGCACGGTATGCATGTAGCAGGAATAGTTGCGGCAAATGGTGATGTATCTTCTAGTGAAGATTATACATCAGTTAGGGGTGTTGCACCAGAAGCTCAACTTTTAGCTATGAAGGTATTTTCTAATAATCCTGATAATGGTGGAGCTTATGATGATGACATAATAGCAGCTATTGAGGAGTCGGTTTTACATGGAGCAGATGTAATTAATATGAGTTTAGGTTCATCTTCCGGATTTCAAGACGAAGACGCACCAGAACAAATAGCTGTAAAAAATGCAGTAGATCAAGGGGTAGTAGTTGTAATATCTTCTGGAAATTCAGCAATATCAACAACAGATTCAGGATGGAATACACCTCCAACTAATTATTTAGATGGAATGGATACAGCAACTGTAGGTTCACCCGGTACCTCAAAAGATGCTATAACAGTAGCTTCTTATGAGAATTCAAAAATATCAGGATCAGCTTTAGACTATACATCTGATACGGAAAGTAGTGATAAGCCTTTAGTGTATGGTATTAGTGAAATAGATCCAGTAGATGTATTAACTGATGAAGATGGATATGAAATAGTAGATTGTGGAATAGGTAATAATGTAATTGAAGGAACAGGAGACGACTTTATAGATGGAGATGGAAATTCCATTGTCGAAGGTAAAATTGCACTTATTCAAAAGATAAGTGGAACTTATGGAGATAAAAAATTAGCAGCACAGAAGTCAGGGGCTATTGGAGTTATTTTCTATAATGGAGAAGGTGATGATTCTATAGTACCTACAGCTCCAGTAGATGAAATTATTATTCCTTGTATTACGGTATCTTATACAACAGGTGCAAAATTACAAAGCTTAATAAATGAAAATTTAAAAGTTTACTTTAATGGTAGATTATCTTCAGCTGTAAATCCTAATTCAGTGGATATGTCATCATTTACATCATGGGGACCAACGCCATCTTTAGATTTTAAGCCTGAGATATCTTCTATTGGTGGTAATGTATATTCATTAGCAAATAACGATAGCTATCAGACTATGAGTGGGACATCTATGGCTTCACCTAATGTAGCTGGATCAGAAGCTTTAATAGTACAATCTTTAAAGGAAAGATTGTCAGGGTTAGCAGGGAGAGATTTAGTAGAGCTAGCTAAAAAGACAACTGTAAATACAGCTAAAATTGAAATGGATAAATACTTTGACGGAGTTCCATATTCTCCAAGAAGACAAGGAGCTGGATTAATTCAAATAAAAGATGCTATAAATAACAGTGTTGCAATAACAGATGATAAAGGTGATGCTGCAGTATCTTTAAAAGAGATAGGAAAGACTACTTCCTTTAATTTGAATTTAAAGAATTATAGTGATGAACAGGTTACTTATAATTTAGGAGATTATTATATACTTTCAGAAACTATGAATGACTATTATGAAGTTTATGATTATAAAATAGAAGGAGCTACAATAAGTTTTGATAAATCTTCAGTTACAGTACCTGCAAATGGAGACGCTCAAATTATTGTAACTATATCACTACCAGATAGTTTTGAAAAACAAAATTATGTAGAAGGATATATTAAATTTGTATCTACAGATGAAGATATACCTTCACTTCAAGTTCCTTATATATCTTTTTATGGAGATTGGGGACAAGAACAAATAGTAGATAAACCTATGTGGGAAGACGATGCTAAGGTATCGAATTATTTATCTGACTTTGTATCTGATCTTAATGGAATTAATGCTAATTATGAAGACGGAACTTGTCTTTTAACAAATCAATATGAAACTTATTCTCCTATTGGTATATACCAAGATACAGAAAATTATGATTATGATTTTGGTAGTGTAAATCCAGATGATATAGTATTTTCACCTAATCAGGACGGAATGTTTGATTTAATAATTCCTCAGTTATATATGCTAAGGAATGCTAAAGAAATAAAAACACAAGTATTAAATGAAAATAATGAAGTTATAAGAGATATATCTATAGAAAATAATGTTAGTAAAGATATATTAGAAGATGATTTTTTATATGGGTTTGGACAAGTGAAATATAATTCTATTTGGGATGGAACAATATATGATAAATCATCAGGAAATTATATAGTAGCGCCTAATGGACAGTATTATATAAAAATATTAGCTAAGGTAGATATGGATGATGCTGAGTATCAAGATATAACAATGCCAGTTAAATTAGATGTTGCGGCACCAGAAATAACCATAATTTCAGATGATAATTCACTTGGTTCTAATTATAAACTTAAATGGACAATGGAAGAAAATGAATATGATTTTGTTGTATTACTAAATGGAAATGAAATTTCTCAAGAAGAGTATAATAATATTACTGTAGATGAGAATGGTATCTATAGTTTAGATTTAAATCTTTCAGAGAATATGACAAATACTATAGAAATAGCAAGAATTGATGCAGCTTTTAATATGGGATATGCTTTTAAAAGAGTATCAGCTGGTGATATAAACCCCGTTGAGTTTAATAATTTATTTGATGGAATGATGGTTGCATCCTATACTACAGGAGTGGATGTAGATAGTGAAACTATGAATATAATGGGAGTTTCAAGAGAAGATGTTGTTTCTTTAGAAATCAATAATGAAGCTGTAGAAATAGATGAAAATGGAGAATTTATATATCCTTTAGCTATAAACGATGGTGAAAATACATTTAATATTGTGGCTAAAGATGAAAATGATGATGAAATATTTAATGAAAGCTATACTATATATTGTGACATTATTGCACCTACAATAGAAATAACAGATCCAGAAATAAATGATTATGGTGTAGCACACTCTGATAGTGAGAGTGTTACTGTAAAAGGAAAAGTTTCAGATAATATTTTAGATAAAACAAATTTAGATTTAAAAATGTATAGTTATAGTACACATAAGTCGAGTAATATTCCGTTAGATTCAGATGGATTGTTTGAATTTGATATTTCAGTTAATGAATTTGATAATATAGAATTATCAGCATTAGATCCATATGGTAATCAATCAGAACTATCATTTGATATAATAAACTCATCGGCATTGAATTTCAGTTTAAGTTTTATTAATTTAGACTCATTTATGGTTTTAGATGAAAATTACACGGTGAATGATGTATACACAATAAATGGAGTTGTAACTAATAATAAAGGAAAAATAAAAATAAATGGTGAAGATATAACTATAAATGATAATTTAACATTTAGTTATGATGTGAAATTAAATCAAGGAAATAATGTAATATCTGTTTATGCAGAAGATGAAAAGAATGATGTATTAATTGATTATGGATATAAGATTTATTATGATTCAGTTATGCCAAGTGTAATAATTAAAGAACCTGTAATAAAAGGTGATGGAAAGATATACACAAATCAAGAGGAAGTTACATTAAAAGGAGAGGTATCTGATAATACTTTTGGTTATGAGTTATTTGTAAATGGAAACGCTGTAATCTCTAAAGATAGATATCCAATGATAGGAGATGAGAATAATACAGAATCCTTCGAATATAAAGTTTCAGTAGCAAATAATGATAAAATACATGTTTTAGTTATAGACCAATTTGGTCATATGGCAGAAAATTATTATGATGTAGTTGTTGATAAAGTTTTACCTATATTAACAATAGAACAGGATGTAACAGAATTAACTAATAAGGATGTTTCAATATCAATAAATTCTAGCGATGACAATATTAATAAGGTTCAATATAGTTTTGACAAGGAAGTATGGTTAGATTATACTGATGCATTTAAAGTAGGAATGAATAAAACAATATATGCAAAAGCAACTGATTTTGCAGGCAACACTACTGAAAAACAAATTCAAGTATCCAATATTGATAAAATAGCTCCAGTAATATCAGTATCAGGAGTAGAAGATGGAAAAGAATATGAAAATATAGCAAAGGCTTTAATATCAGTAAATGAAGGGAGTTTTCAAGCTAAGATAGATGGGAAAGATTATAAAGGAGAACACATTTTAGCATTGGGAGAACACAGTTTAGTTATTACGGCTGTAGATGAAGCAGGAAATACTTCATCTAAAACAATTAAATTTAAAACAAATCCTGTATTATCTAAAGAACATTCTTCAGTAAGAGATTTAGTAGAAGTTCTTGAAGAGTTAGAATCAGGACAAGTGAATATTAAATTAAAAGATACTACAGTAATAGATCAGTCTATATTTAATGCTATAGTAGGAAAGGATGTTACAGTAATATTTAAAACTACAAATGGCGATACAGAGGTTATTTGGTCATTTAATGGTAAGGATGTAAATAAAGAAAATCTTCAAAATCTAAATTTATCACTAGGGTTAAATAATAATGTTCAGGATATATTGGATATAGATTCAAATGCTCAAATTTTGTCTTTTAATGATTATGAAAAGATTCCAGCCAAGGCTAAATTAAAGATAAAAATAGATAGTAATAAAATAGATTCATCAAAATCAATGTATTTTTATTATTATAATGAAGAAACCAATAAACCAGAAATGTTATCAGATTCATTAGAAATTGATAAAAATGGATATATAGAAGTCACAATAGATCATTGTAGTGATTATTTCATATCTAATAGTGACAAAGATAAATTGAAAGAAATAGAAGAATCTAAAAATAATGAAGAAAATAAAGAGGATCCATCTCAAGTAAGTGAAACAAAAGATTCATTAATAAACACCGGGTCACCTGTAGATTTTAAAATATTAATAGCAATAGGGTTATTGTTATTAATAGGTGGAGGGGTATTGTTCATAAAAAAGAGTAAAATATTAAAGAGTAAGAACTAAAATAAAAGAAGCCTCCTAATTTAATTATATATTAGGAAGCTTCTTTTTAAATATATATTAATGGGGAAATTAATATTTTATTGAAGTTGATTTTAATGCTAGTGTTACAGCATTGTAAAATATTATGGTTGCAACACAGTTTAAAGCTGCAGCGGGTAGGACTATTGCATAAACAAAACCTAAGAACGAACCAGGTAGTCCAACTAATACAAATGCTGAACCTAAGAATACACAGCCACTAAATATCGTTCCTATTATAGATACTATTATTATTTTTACTTGATTACTAACCTTGTCTTTAAGAATTGTATATAGTAAAAACACGAAATTTGCAGTTAAAAATTTATCTATTATATTTGGAAGTTGGCCACCAGGGAAACCTGTTGTTAGTGCAGCGAGTATTCCTGCTGCAAATCCGATTACCAAACTACTTTTATAATCATCACATATTAATATTGCAATAAAAACCATAGCAAGAGAAAAATCTGGTTTCATTCCTAAAAAAATAGGTGGTGTTATTTGATGAAGAATAACTCCTATAGCAAGTAGTAATGAGGATAATGTTAATTTTCTTAAATTCATTATAAAACAGCTCCTTTAAATTTAAAATTTTAATAAGTATAATTTTTAATAATGACATATAATTTAAAATTGACTTTCAAAGCATATCCTCACCTCCTAAAAAAATAAAAAAAAACTCCGTCCTATAAATAGGACGAAGTTATAATTCGCGGTACCACCTAAGTTATGCAAAAATGCATCTCTCTTTCAGATACTTTCATATCCTAGCCATTTTAACGGTAGGCATCCGGCAAATACTACTCTCAAATTGATTTCGGTTTGCTTCTATAAGGTCCATTCACTATATATTGTTCTTATCGGTATCTCACCACCACCGACTCTCTTAAAGTAAATATTATAGCTACTCTTCCTCTTCAAAGAATTTAAATGTTTTATTTATTATATAATAGAATTATACAAAAGTAAAGTATATTAGAATAATTTATAAAAAAAAAGCAATATTTACAACTTGTATATTTTAATGTTATTAAAAATAGATTATAATTAAATGATAGGGGGGATAAATATGAAAAGTGAAAATTTTACATTCAAAGATAAAGGCGAAGTTGAAATTTATGTTAATAAGTGGTGTCCAGATGAAAACGTTAAAATAAACGGTGTGGTTCAAATTGCTCACGGTATGGCTGAAACTTCAGATAGGTACGCAAGATTTGCTGAAAAATTAACTCAAAATGGTTATGTAGTTTATGCAAATGACCATAGGGGTCATGGTAAAACAGCTAAAGATTTAGATAAGGTAGGTATTTTAGCAGATAGTGATGGTTTTAAATGGGTTGTAGATGATATGGAGCAGCTATTTAGAACTATAAAAAAAGAAAATCCTAATATTCCAGTATTTTTATTTGGTCATTCAATGGGTTCTTTTTTAACACAAAGGGCTATAATGGTTTTTGGTAATGATTTAAAGGGAACTATTCTTTCGGGGTCAAATGGTAAACAAGGATTGATGCTTGACATAGGTTTAATGGTAGCAAAAAAAGAAGTTAAGAAAAATGGAAGAAATAAAAAGAGTGAAAAATTAGATGGTATGTCATTTGGAAAATATAATGATGCGTTTAAACCAAATAGAACTAAATTTGATTGGCTTAGTAGGGATAATGCAGAAGTAGATAAATATATAGATGATCCATTCTGTGGAGATGTTTTTACTGCGGGTTTTTTCTATGATTTTCTTACAGGATTAAAATCAATTGAGAATAAAGATAATCTAAAAAATGTTCCTAAGGACTTACCTATATATATTTTCTCTGGTGAAAAAGATCCTGTTGGGGGAAGTGGAAAAGGCGTAATTAAATTATATAATACTTATAAATCACTAGAAATAAAAGATGTTACCTATAAACTTTATAAAGATGGTAGACACGAAATGCTGAATGAAATAAATAGAGAAGAAGTTTTTAATGATATAATAGAATGGTTAAATAATCATATTTAAAACGGGCATACGCCCGTTTTTTTAAGTAAAAAAATAATTTTAAGTAAAAAATATTTTTGAAAGTTTTTTTAAAAATACTACTGTATGTTTTTCTGCTTCTATACTTGCTCTTTCTTTATCTCCATCTGCAATAGCATTTGCTATAGCCATAACTGAGGAATTAAACCAATCAGGCTCATCAATAACATAATTAATATGTTGTAGGAATCTGGCTGTTTCTCCATTAATGTCATCTAATATAGATATTAAATTTTCATTTCTAGAAAATTCACTAGTTTTTCTGTGGAATAATTTATCATCTCTTATTATCTTTTGAAAATCTTCTTTAGCATCATAGCTCTCTATCCTATGAGCAATGTTTATTAATTCTTGTCCCTCTTCTTTAGTAGCTCTTTGAGACGCTAATTCCGCGGATAGTGCTTCTAAATTTTTCTTTATTTCATAAATGTTTTTAATATTTTTTAGTTCTATTTGGGATACATATATTCCAACTCTTGGAATAAAATTAACTAATCCTTTTTCAGACAGTTTAAGTAGTGCTTCTCGAATTGGAGTTCTACTTACATTAAATTCATTTATTAATTCTTTTTCATTTAAAAGTTCTCCAGGTTTATAATCGAGATTTATTATTCTTTTTTTTAGTTCAGCATAAATTGTATTGCAATTTTCCAAAAAAATCCCTTCTTCTTTATCATTTCAGATATATTAGTTATATATTACTGATATTATAGCAGTATAGTAATAAGAAATACAAGTTAATAAAAATAAAATTCCAGTTATTTAATTTATATAATTATAATGTTATTATTTATATATAATGAATAAATTACAAAATAAAATTAAGATGGTTTGGTAGGTGGTATTTTGTATATACAATATAATGAAAAAAAAGTAGATATTATTATAAAAAAGACCCAAAGAAAGACTATAGGAATAAAAGTAGAAAAAGATAAAATAAAAATAAATTCACCAATTGGAGTAAACAATGAACAAATAATAAAATTACTAAAAAATAAAAATAAATGGGTAATAAAAAGCTTGGAAAAAATAGAAAAAAATCAAGATGTAATAAGTAAAAATAATAATAAAATAATGTTAAAAGGAAATACATATGATGTAGAATTAATAAAAAGCAATTATATAAATAAACCAAGTTTTTTAATAAAAGAAGATAAAATTATTATTAATTCTCCTATATTAGAAAATGAATACATAAAAAAAAATATAGAATTTTATTTAAAAAATTTGGCATATGAAGAAATAAAAATAAAAGTAGAGTATTATAATCAATTTATTAATGGGAATATAAATGCTATAAAAGTCAAGAATGTTAAAACAAGATGGGGTAGTTTAAGTTCAAAAGGGAATTTGAATTTTAACTATAGACTTATTATGGCTCCAGCATATGTACTTGATTATGTTGTTGTACATGAACTTTGTCATTTTATATATTTTGATCATTCTAGAGCATTTTGGAGTTTAGTTAAAAGCACGTATAAGGAAACTGATAAGGCAAAAGAATATTTAAAACAGGAAGGATATAAGCTTCTTAGTTTTTAGGAGGATAGGTGAAAATATGGAAAAAAATTTAGTTAATATTAAAGATATGTATATTGAACAACTTCCTTATGATGATTTTGAGAAAACAATAGCGAATAAAACTGATTATATAAAAATATTAAATGGAAAGTGGAAAAGTAAATTATTAAATAAACAAGAAGATGATAGTTTTGTAAAAATAAATGAGGATAATTCAGATTGGAATTTTATTAAAATACCTGAGAATTATGAAAGTGAAAAATGTAATAAAAATAAATATTATGCTAAGGCTTATAGAAAAACTTTTGTTGTACCTGAGAATTTTTTAAAAAGGCAAGTATTTATTCATGTCGATATTAATTCTCAAATAGATTTATGGATAAATGGAGAAATGGTTGAAGGTCTTGTAAGTTTGCATAATTACAATATAACAAATTATATTAATGATGAAGTTAATGAGATAGTTATTAAAAGTTATAAAGATGACAATAGAGATGCTTCTTTTGAAATATTAGGTGATGTTTATATATATTCTGAGCCTAAAACATATATAAATGATATATATGTTTATAATAAATTTGATTATGATTATAAAAATTCAGATTTATTTATATGGTTAAAGATTAAAAGTGAAAAGAAGAAAAAAATTAGATTATCTTTATATTTATTTAAAGAAGGTGATTTTAGTGAAGATAAAATAATAGAAGATAAAGATATATATTTATTAAAAGATCAAGAAGAAATTCTAATTAAGAAAAATATTAAAAATCCTAAAAAATGGAGTGATGAGCAACCTAATTTATATACTTTAATTTTCTG
>JBGUER010000016.1:0-29597 GCA_041821285.1 Clostridiaceae bacterium | reverse complement strand
GTTTAGATTTTGGAAATGGCAATATTTTAAAAGATTCTATACAATTAAATTTTTCAAGAGATTTAACAGATAGTGATATTTATACTAAGGAAATAAATGTTATGAAATATATTTTTAAAAAAAATAATAGCCTGATGAAAATAATAGATATAATGTCAGCTAGTAATGGAGATAAATTCAAGATAGTTGTAGATTTTTCAAATAAAAAATTTGAAAATATAAAAATAGTTTATACAATATCACCATCTGGGGAAGTTTTAATTGAAAGTGAAGTAATACCTAAACAATCTATAAAAAAATTTGGAATTAAATTTAAACTTTTAAGTAGTTATAATAATATTAAGTATTTTGGAAAAGGTCCTAAAGAAAATTATGATGATAGAAAAGAAGGAGCTAAAACTGGTATATATGAAATGAAAGTAGAGGATTTAAATTATAATTACACAAGATCACAAGAAAATGGGAATAGAACAGAGGTAAGATGGGTAAGTTTAAATAATGATGAAAATCAAGGTATTCTTGTGGAAGCGGCATCAAGTAATTTAATTAATTTTAAAGCACAACCAGATGCTAAGGAAAATTTGGATTATATTAATCTTCATGTAGACTATAAGCAAAGTGGATTAGGTGGAGACTATAGGTTAAAAGAACCTTTAGATAAAAAATATAGAATAAATACAGGTGAAAAACATTATTATTCATTTATAATTAAAAGATTATAATAATGCAATAGTTTGACAATAAGAAACCATAGGTATAAAATATTAATAGCATATGCTAAAAACCAAATTTATGGAGGTATTATTATGAAAATTGCAGTGGCTGTTGAAAAAAATAATGTAAGTGGACATTTTGGATTTTGTGAAGGGTTTCTTGTTTTTGATGTAGAAGATAATAAAATAGTAAATAAAAATCTTCTTCAAAATCCAGGACATAAACCAGGAGTTTTACCTAAATATTTATCCGAGAATAAAATTAATGTTATCATAGCAGGGGGAATGGGTGGAAGTGCTCAAGACTTATTTAAACAAAACGGTATAGAAGTTGTTGTTGGAGTTACTGGAGATGTAGACGCAGCAGTAACTAATTATATATCAGGTAGTTTAAAATCAACTGGTTCAGTTTGTCATGAACACGTTAATGAAGAAAATTGTTAAGATAAATATATTAAGCATATGTATTCAAATTTATAAGTTTAAATAGTATAATATAGCTATTAAAGCTTATAAGGAGGAATCATATGCCAAGACCTATAAAGTGGAGAAGAGTAGAGTTTTTACCAGAAAATACTTATTTCATACCGATTAATAAGCCTAAATGTGAATTAGAAGAGATAGTCTTAAAAATTGAAGAACTTGAAGCTATGAGATTAAAGGATATAGAAGGGTTAAATCAAGAAGAATGTGCTGAAAAAATGCATGTTTCTAGGCAAACGTTTCAAAATGTAATAGATATTGCTAGGAATAAAGTTGCAACGGCTTTAATAGAAGGCAAAGCAATAAATATAAATGGTGGTAATTATACTAGAAATATTTGTGAGTTTAAATGTTTAGATTGTGGTGAAAATTTCACAATAAAATATGAAGACGAAAAAAGGATATGTCCTAAGTGCGGTTCTTGCGAAATAATATGTGCAAAGAAGAATAATTTTTGTAGAAAAGGCTGTAGAAAATAATCTATAGCCTTTTACATTTTACCTGATTTCAGTATAGAGATTAAAAGCCATATGCCAAGTATGCCGGCAAATAAAAATCCAGTTATACCTATGATAGATATATTATACATTTTAGGACCGATATTGGAGTTTAAAATAAGTGATGATCCAACAATCATTGCAGAAATTATTAGAGAAAAAACTAATCTATTGACCATTTTATTTATTTCGGATATAGGTTTATTAATATTATCAAAATTTAGTTTAATTTTGGCTCTTCCATTAAGTAATCCTTCTGAAAGTTCTATTATTTTTCCAGGCAATAATGCTGAATCTTTTGTGAATTTATAGCTTCTAATTATAAAATCATCTAAATTTAAATCATCTAAAAATCTAAATTTATTTTTAGATTTAACAAAAGGTATAGCTACATCTAAAATTTTTAAATCTGGAGAAAGATTAACAATAACTCCTTCTATTATTACTAATCCTCTTATCAAAATAGTGAAATCCTTTGGAAGACTAATATTGTTATTTTTTGCAGCGTCTAAAATATCTTCCATAATAGAAGATATTTTTATGTTTTGAATGGATGTAGATAAGTAGCTAGCAAATAAATAATCTAAATCATCATAAAGCTTATTTCTATCTACAAATCCTTTTTTTATTCCAATAGCCATTAGTACAGAAATTAATTTATTTATATCGTTGTAAACAATTGATAATATAATTTCATTTAAAGATTCTTTTAATGAATCTGATAAATTTCCAACGATTCCAAAGTCTAGATAACATATTTTACCTTCTTGTATTAGAAGATTACCTGGATGAGGGTCTCCGTGGAAGAATCCATCGGTAAATATTTGTTTAAAATATCCTAAAGCTAATTTTCTTCCAATGTCATCAATATCATAGCCATTTGTAATAAGAAGGTTTTTATTATCTATTTTAATTCCCTGGATTTCTTCCATAGTTATTATTTTAGAAGAACAAAACTCTTTACAGATTTCAGGACATGTTAAAAAAGCTACATTTTTATTTAATTTAAAAAATTTCTTCATATTTTCTACTTCATAATTAAAATCAAGTTCTTTTTCAGTAGTTAAGAGAATTTCGTCTAAGGCTTCTTTAGGGTCAATTAAAGCGTCCGTGAATTTAAATTTAGTTAGGTTTAAAAGCTTTTTTAAAATATAAATATCAGTATGCATCTTTTCATATATTAAAGGTCTTTGAATTTTCACTATTACTTTTTCTCCAGATAATAGAGTAGCTCTGTGTACTTGAGCTATAGAGGCAGATGCAACGGGTTTTTCTTCAAAATCTAAGAAACATTCATCTATATAATTAAGAAATTCGTTATGAAAAATATTATTTATTGTATTAAAATTTTCATGAGGAACGTTATCTTGTAATTTTGATAGTTCATATATATATGAATAAGGAAGTATATCTGGTCTTGTGCTTAATATTTGACCTATTTTTATAAAGGTTGGGCCTAATTCTTCGAATGCTTTTCGTAAATTTACAGGGGAATTACTATTTTTGTTTATTTTTGAGTCAACAATATATCCAAAACCGTAATGAGTTAATATATGCACAATCTCTCGAAATCTTTTTACTTTATTACCCATGAGTATGTGTCTCCTAAAAAAAAGGCTGAAAATTAACAGCCCTTAAGTTTAATTATTTTTATTTTCTAGATTTTCTAATCTTTCTTTTATATTATCTATTTCTTCTTTTGTAGCAAAATCCATTTCTTGGAGTAAATTTTTAATTTCTTCTTTAGTTACAGGCTTAGTTTCATTAACAGTTTCAGTTTTTTCCTTTATTGTTCGTTTCAGTTCTTCGGAGAGTTCGCGTCCTTCGTCCACGGTTAATCTACCCTTTTCAATCATAGTATTAAGTAAATCTGAAGATTTATCATAAGTGTACGCAGCAGAACCAATACCAGCTAATAGAATCTTTTTTAGTTCATCCATAAAAACACCAACCTACTATTTTATTTTTGTAATATAATTATATTATACCCTTATAATAAATAAGTATTATTAAAAAATTGTAAATTTTCACAATGGATAACCAATACAGTTCACCATTGACATAATTGTATTTATAGATTAGAATATTAAGGTAAGTTATGCATTCGTAGCTCAGCTGGATAGAGCAGTGGTTTCCTAAACCGCGTGCCGGAGGTTCGACTCCTCTCGAGTGCACCAATATAAAATATATAATACCAAGTCTTTTAAGGCTTGGTATTTTTTTAGAAATTTTTATTAATAACTAGTATTAGTTTCACTATAGCCTTGGTAAGTGCATATAAATAATTAGAGGTGATATTTATGAAAATAGGTATATGTGCTGGACATGGAGGCAAAGATCCAGGTGCAGTTTATGGTGGATTAATTGAGAAAAATTTGAATTTAAAAGTAGCTTTAAAACTTAAGGAGTTATTAAAATTAGCAGATATAGACTATTTTATGGTAAGAGAGTCGGATGTTTTTATTTCATTAAATGACATGACTAATATTTTAAATAAACAAAAGCTTGATCTAATTGTAGATATTCATCATAATGCAGGAAAAGGCGATGGCTATGATTTGTTTTATTCCATTTATGGCAATGAGGGAGCAAATTTTTCAAAATTGCTGGCAGTTGAATTTGAAAAGAATGGACAAAACAAACATTACATTGGGGTAAAGAAAGCCAGTGATGGAAGAGATTATTTTTATATGATAAGAGGAACTGTAGCTCCTTGTATTATTGGGGAGTATGCTTTTTTAGATAATGATAGAGATAATGATATTGTTGATTCTGAAGGAGATTTAATTAATGAAGCTAGAGCATATGCAAAGGCAATTTGTAAATTTGCAGGCAAAGCATTTGTGGATTTCAATACTTCAGAAAAAAACGATTCATCAAATAATTCTTCAGATGATTTATATTTTGTTCAAGTGGGTGCATTTACAAATAAAGATAATGCAACAAAATTAGCTAATGACTTAAAAGCAAAAGGATTTAAAAGCTATATAAAAAAATAGAAAAAAGTCTCCAAAATAAGGAGGCTTTTTTTATAAAATTATTTATTTGATGTATTGAAATATCTAGATAATTGACCAGCTAAGTTTTGAATTGGCATGCTTTGAAGATATACTTTACCAGGTCCTTTTAAGGAAGTTAAGAATAGTCCCTCGCCGCCAAAGAATACATTTTTTACGCCCTTTACCATTTCTACATTATAGGCTACAGAAGATGAAAACATAGCAACATTTCCCGTATCAACTTTAAGTTTTTCTCCTGGTGATAAATCATATTCTTCAACATGACCGTCGAATTCTAAAAATACTAGACCTGGACCGGTAATCTTTTGTAATATAAAGCCTTCACCACCAAAAAAACCAGCTCCTAATTTTTTTCTAAATGCTACCTCAAGTTTAATTGATGATGTAGCAGCTAAAAAAGCACCTTTTTGACATATTACAGTTTCGCCTGGTGCAAGTTCTTTTGCTATTATTTTGCCTGGAAAAGATGAAGGGAAAGCTATAAGTCCAGAATCTCCTTTAGAAATAAAGGTATTTAAAAATACAGATTCACCGGAAAATGCTCTTCCTATACCGCCAAATAATCCACCTTTCATGTTTGTATCCATTGATATATTGTCACTCATCCAACCCATAGCACCAGATTCAGATATTAAAGTCTCGTTTCTTTCAAGCGAACATATTACTACTGGTAAACTTTCACCTTTAATTTCGTAATTCATTGCATACCTCCTAAAATATTCTATATAATAATTATATCATGTAATTTAAAAAAAAGTACTATGTTACAGTAGTATTTTGAATGGAGTTGCAAGATAAATTTATATTTAGTATAATTATCTAGGGATATGGAGAGATGTCCGAGTGGTTTAAGGTGGTAGTCTCGAAAACTATTGTAGGGTTAAAGCTCTACCGGGGGTTCGAATCCCCCTTTCTCCGCCAAAGGTCTATTTTAATAGACCTTTTTTTAATTTTAAAATATTCATGTCTTTTATTACTATTGTTTTGGAATCAAATTCAATAATACCTTCTTTTCTCATTTTATTTAACTCTCTAGAAAGAGAGGGTCTTTCAATGGCAAATCTTTCAGCTATATCTTTTTTGTGTATATTAAGTTTTATTTCATTAGATTTTTGAATTAAATATTCGTAAGTTAAGAATTTTATTATTTTATCACGTATAGTAGTTTTAGAAAATAAACTTATTTTATTTGTTAATACTATTGTTTTGTTAGATATACATTTTAAAAATTCTAGCAAAAACAATTTATTTTTTTCACAAAGATTTAAAATCATTGATTTTTCTATTGAAAATAATATAGTTTTTGTATTAGATGTTATTGTCATAGGATAGATGTTATTTTCAGAAAACAATATATTTCCACCGATAATTTCTGGATAATTAAATGATCCAATAGTAACCACGTTCCCATTCTCATCAATCTTTTGTACTGTAATAGCACCTTGAAGTATAATATCAAGAGTTTTGCATTTTTCATTTTCGAAATAAATAATATTATCTTTTAAGTAAGTTTTAGTTTTACAATAGTAGTCGTTTAATAGCCAAGATAATTCTATTTCTGTAAGTTGGTTAAATAATGGAAGTGTTCTTAATAATTTTTCATAATCCAAAATATTCATAAGCTCTCCTATATTAGTAACATAAGTTACTTTTTTATTCTTTAAATAGAATTATAATTTATTTATTAAATAAAAGAAAGTGCATAATTAATTAATTTACATTTATCGCTTTAAAAAACGTTAACTATTCGTTATTTTAAAGGATAAAAACTAGCCTAAGAGTAATTTTTATATCATTGAAATGATTGAGATTATGCCTGTTGTATTTATATTAACTTCACTTATTGAGGCTTGGGCTGTTATAAAAATACCTATGCTTGCCACAGAATCAAAATTTCTAGGGATTAAATTCATGTCTATAAGATGGGTATTAACAACCATATCTATATTTGTAATGGCATTTATTATGGGGAAAATAATAAAAGATAAAGATGTAATGCTAGAAAATCAGGATAAAGAAAGTTATGTGGATAATGTTAATATAAAAGAAAAATATTGCGTAGGTTGTGGATTATGTTCAAACATATGTCCAAAGCATTTTAAAATGAATGGAAAAATGTCATTCCAAAGCAATTTCATTATATGAATAGTTTTATTAAGATTTTTCCTAGGTAAACACCTAATAAACTTAATAATAAATTTAAGTTTATATTTAAAATGCCTAAAAAGTATAATTTGTTTTCAAAAAGACCCAGGGTTTCTAAAGAAAAAGTAGAGAATGTTGTTAAACCGCCTAACAAGCCGGTAGTTAAAAATAGTTTTAAATTAGTAGATATTATAGTACTGTTAAGGCTTAAGGTAATAATAGCACCAATAAAAAAGCCACCTAATATATTAACTAATAAAGTACCTAAAGGTAGCGTAAAGCTACCTTTATTAATTATATTAGATATTATATATCTTAATGATGCACCAATAAAACCACCTAACCCAACAAATAAAATTTTTTGCATAAATAACTCCTTAGTATGTTGTATTTTTTAATTCTCTATTACATAGATAAAAGTTCGTAAGCGATAACTTTTTTATTTCTATTAAAGATAGGTTGTCTTGCAATGAAAATATCCATAGGAATCCTCTTTTCAATTGAGTAATTTTTTTGCTTCTAAAAAATCATCTAAATTATTCAAAAATGCATTAACTAGTATTGGGTCAAAATGTTTTCCACTTTGATCTTTTATATGTTTTAAAACTTTATCAATAGGCCATGCTTTTCTATATACTCTATCACTAGTTAAAGCGTCAAAAACGTCTGCAATAGCAACTATTCTTCCGTAAATGCTTATTTCTTCACCTACAAGGGCTCTAGGATAACCTGAACCGTCATATCGTTCATGATGCTCGTAGGCTATTTGTGATGCTAAATTAGTTAATTCTCTGTTTGAGGCGGCTAAAATATCATAACCTATAGCAGAATGTTTTTTAATTTCTGAAAACTCTTCTGGAGTTAATTTGCCAGGTTTCTTTAGTATATTATCATCTACACCTATTTTACCAATATCATGAAGTAGGCTGGCAACTTCTATTTTATCTGCAATAGATTCTGATAATCCATATTTTAAAGCTAAAAGTTTAGAATATGCGGAAACTCTAGTTACATGAACTCCTGTTTCTCCTGATTTTGCTTCTACTGCTTGACTTAAAGTTAATATTATTTCATATTGTGTTCTATCTAATTCTTGATATAAATGTTCTATTTTTTCATAGGATAATTTTTTCTCAGTTATGTCTAAAACAACGGCATCAAGATAATTAAATTTATTATTTTTAAATACACTTTTGCCGTTAAGATATAGATATCTTGTTTTTCCATCACTATCTAATCCTTTAAATTCAATAGAAAATGTATTTTCATTGTTTTTAAAATCTTTTAATAAATTTTTTATTTTTTTAATATCATCTTCATGAATAAGTTTTGGGATAATATTTGTATTATTATCTAGTAAATCTTCTTTATTATAACCATATATGTTTTTAACATTTTCGCTAATAAAATTTATCTTAAATTTATTAGTATATACTATTCTGATTATAACTTCAGGAATATTTAATAATAGTGTTTTGTATTTAAGTTCTGATTCTTGAATATGTTCTTCCCTTGATTTTATATTTGTGGACATAGTATTTATGGAATTATATAGTTCATTTATCTCATTGTATTTAGTGTATTTTAAATGAAAATCATAATCTCCAGAAGATATTTTTTTTGTTTTATTTATTAAATAATCTAGGGATATAAATATATTATCTATATTATTACAGGTTATGAAAATATATAGTGCTATTATTAATAATAGTGCACCAATTATAAAAAAAACTAATTTATAAACTTTATTAAATAAAATACTATTGGATTCAATAATAACTATATTGAAATTATTAAAATTAGTTTCATAACTACTATAGATATATTTTTTGTTATTTATTTTAATTTTTTGATTTAATTTAGAAAAATTAATCTCACTAAGATTAGTATTTTTTATTAGCATATCATCATTACTTTTATAAATAATGGTACTATTAGTAGTATCTATTAAATATAAAGATTTTTGGCTATCTAAGATGCCTCTATTTATATAATTGTCTAATTGGGATAGATTTAATGAGCCAATAATAATTCCATTTTCCGAAGGAATTATTATGTTTATATATTTATCGCCATTATCATGGATTTCAGCTTTGCAATAAGTAAAATTTTTAGTGGGATTAGTAATAATAGATTTAAGTTCTTCACATTCAATTTTAGTCCCAATTAAAGTTTTATCATAAGGAGATATATAGGTTAAAGTTTTATCATAAGATATAAATTTAATTACACTGAAATGAATATCATTTTTATTGAAACAGTCTATTATATTTTGATTATCATCATCAGTTAATAAAGAACTTAAAAATTCTAAGTTTTTAGAAGATTCATCTATATATTCGTTAATAGTAACGAGTAAAGAATCTGATATAGAATTACTTTTAGATGAAAGGTCATTTTTGTAGTATGAAAGTGTATAAAATACAATGAAGATAGAAATCGAGATAAGAGGTATCATGGATATAACAATAAATTTTAAAATTATATGTTTTTTTAAACTTTTACCTAATTTATACATATAGCACCTCTTTTATATTTTATAAAGTAATTATACTATTTATTAGTATGTAATTCTATAAAATATGACAAAAAATGAAATACCCTAGGTAATAACCTAGGGTAAGTTTAATTAAAAAAATGAATAGAGCCTTTGTCTAAAGCAAGGGCAGCTTCATGAATAACTTCACAAGTAGTAGGATGCGGGTGTATGGTTTCTATGATATCTTCTTTTGATAAATTATTTTTTATAGCTAGAGTAATTTCGCCGATAAGGTCTGTAGCATGAAGTCCCACTATACTAGAGCCAATAATTTTATTAGAAGATACATCTTCTATTAGTTTAATAAATCCCTCTGTTTCACCTGCACTTAAAGCTTTTCCGTTTGCGCCGAACGGGAAGGTGCCTATTTTTATATTTAGATTTTTTTCTTTAGCCATTTTTTCAGACATACCAACCATAGCTATTTCAGGGTCTGTGAATATAGCAGATGGAACTGCCGTATAGTCCATTTCACAAGGTATTCCCATTATATTTTTAACGGCTACAATTCCTTGATGAGATGCAACATGGGCTAATAATAATTTATTTGTAACATCACCTATTGCATAGATGTTTGGTATATTAGTCTGCATTTTATCATTTACTTTTATACCTCTATTTTTATCATTTAATTCTAGATTTAATTCTTCATTTGATAGATCTTTAAAATAAGGAGTTCTTCCAACGGCAACTAAAACTTTGTCAGCTGTTATATATTTAGTTTCGCCATCTTTGCTAAATTCAACTATAAGTTCTTTATCTTGAGATTGTTTGATTTTTTCTACTTTTGAACCTGTATATAAATTGATACCTTTTTCAAGAGAAGTTTTTTGACTAAGTTCAATTACATCTGTATCGCAACTAAGTAAGCATTTATCAAAAAATTCAACTACAGATACGTTACAACCAAATGAATTATAGATATTAGCAAATTCCATTCCGATAACTCCACCGCCAATTATAACTAATTTTTTTGGAAGAGATTCTAAATCTAGTGCAGCTTTACTATCTATTACGTTTTCAAGGTCAATACCTTCAATAGGAAGTTTTGAGTTAGCTGAACCTGTTGCTATTATAATATTTTTCGTAGATACTGTAGTTTTGTTTTTACTGGTAACAATTACAGTGTTTTTATCTTCAATTTTTCCTGTGCCGTTTATTAAGTTAATTCTATTTTGTTTAATTAGATTTTCTATTCCACCTACTAAAGTTGATACAACAGAGTTTTTTCTGCTAATAATTTTTTCCATGTCTATTTTAATGTTTTCTGCATAGAGACCAAAATCTTCAGCATTTTTCATATTTTTATATACTTCTGCAGATCTAACTAGAGTTTTAGTTGGTATGCAACCCCAATTAAGACAGGTACCACCAAGTTTTTCTTTTTCAATTAATGTAACTTTTGCACCAAGTTTAGCTGCATATATTGCAGCTACATAACCACCAGGTCCACCACCTATTATTGTTATATCTGTTTCTATATGTTCATCTTTAGGTTTTGATATATTTGAAAAATAATCAAAACCTATCATAGGAGCTGCTTTTTTTTCTTCTTTTTCCGCTGCTTCATCAATAACAGCAAGTACAGTGTTTTTATCTACTAAACTACCTATTTCAACATTAATATTTAATATTATTCCATTAGATTTAGATGTTATAGTAACTGCGGATTTTTGGCCTTCTAAATCAAATAAAGCTTCATTTTTATTGATTTTATCACCAATATTTTTATATATTTTCAAAACTTTTGAGTCTTTTGCTATAGATGATATGGGTAAAATATCTATTTTCATTGTATCCTCCTTAAGAAAAAAAGACAGCTAATGCTGTCTTTTATTTTATTTTTTGAAATCGCCTTCAAATTCATCTAAAGAATCTTTTAACAATGTAACACTATAAGCCATTGAAGGTCCACCACCAAATGCTACTGAAACCATAGCAGCTGATAATATTTCTTCTCTTGTAGCGCCTGCTTCTAAAGCTTTATAAACATGGAATACTATGCAATATTCACATCTACTATAAGCTGCAATAGAACAACTTATTAGTTCTTTAGTTTTAGTATCAAGTGCGCTGTCTTTATATGTTACCCCTAGTAAGTTCATAAAAGCATTAACTTCATCACCATTAGTTTTTCCTACTTCTTGAAGACCACCCATAAAAGCGTTTAATTTTTCACGTACATTATTTGCCATTTTATATTCCTCCTTAAATTTCAATATACTTGCTATACTAATTATAAGTATAGCAAGTATATATATAAAATTCAATGCATTTAATAAATATTTAACAATTCAAAGAAAAAAAATAAAACTACTAAAATATATAGTAGATTTATTTCATATTATCTATATTTTTATTCATTTTATTTAATACTTTATTAAATATTTCAAATTCCTCATCAGATATTCCTGCACCAACTTCATCACCGATTTTTTCACCTTCAGATAGAAGATGAGTTATTCTACAGATTCCTTTAGAAGTAAGTGTTATTATGACTTTTCTTCGATCTTCTTTATGTTTAATTTTGTTTATTAAGTCGTCATTTAACATTCTGTCAATTAATCTTGTCATGGTGGATTCTTTTATGTCCATTTTATCTGCTAATTCCTTTTGTGTAAGTTCGTCATAAGTTAAAAGGAAATACATGGCAACCCATTGAACTTTAGTTATTCCTCTAGCTAAGAGTCTTTCATTAAATTTATTGGATATTTTTTTCGATGTTTTATTTGTAATAAAACAAACACAATTGTCTATTTCAAACATAGTTTACCGTTGCCAAAAATTTATAAAAATTTATAAATCTTGTTTAATTACCTGTTCAATGTCTCCAATTTTGTAATCCTAAAGGATATACTACTTTCGTTTGATATAACACTTTAAGGGCTTAAATTCCCATACAACACATGGTATATATTAGTAGTATAGTTTAAATGATCACACTACTAATCCATATCTATTTAGATTAATACTTGCATTATAATATCTATCTATAACACAACCACATTCTTCACAAATATATGTTATTTTTGATAATGAAAGCTTTGGTTTTCACTATCATATTCGTTGTTTGGTGATTATGATTACTTCTTATATTCGCTAATTTTCTATGAAGTAATTTAATCTGATTTTGTATTTTTATAATATTACTTGTTTTGACAAGCTTACTCCTCTCTTTATTTTTAGGTATTTGTAAGATACCCTACGCTGTAATCTACGTAGTCTTTTTTCAAATATATTAACTTTTTTAGTTTTCTTAATCTTTTTTTATTATTATAGCATAAATTTTGATCATAACTATAAGAATTTAGTTTGACAAAGGCTTTTGGTTATCTTATTCTATAATAGGAATTTATAAAGAATATGGAGGAGTAATAATGGCTAATATACATAAGTTTATGGTTGATAAAGATTATTTTGTTTTGGATGTAAATAGTGGGTCTGTTTATGAAATAGATAATTTAATATATGATCTTTTAGATGAAGATAAGGTAAAACCAGTAAATGATTTACTAGAAGAATATAAAGATAAATATACTAAAGAGGAAATAACTGAAGGGTGTTTAGAAATAGATGAGCTTATAAAAGAAGAAGCTTTATATACTAAGGATAATAACTATGAAGAAATAGCTAAAGGTTTTGAATCAGGACCTAATTATATAAAAGCGCTTTGTTTAAATGTAGCGCATGATTGCAATTTAAAGTGTAAATATTGTTTTGCAGATGAAGGTGAATATAGAGGTAAAAGAGAACTTATGTCTTTTGAAGTAGGAAAAAAAGCAATAGACTACGTTATCGAAAGATCAGGACCTAGAAAAAACATAGAAATAGATTTGTTTGGTGGAGAACCACTACTAGTTTTTGATACTATAAAAAAAATAGTTGATTATGGTAAAGAAGTAGGAGAAAAAAACAATAAAAACATAAGATTTACTATGACTACAAATTGTACTTTATTAAATGATGAAATCATGGATTATTTAAATAAAAACATGGTAAATATAGTGCTTAGTATAGATGGAAGAAAAGAAGTAAATGATAAAGTTCGAGTACGTGCAGATGGAACAGGAACTTTTGATGCTATTTTGCCTAAGATAAAAAAGATGGTAGAGAAAAGAGATAAAGATAAGGCTTATTATGCAAGAGGAACGTTTACTAGAGAAAATTTAGATTTTTCTAAAGATGCTTTATTTTTAGCAGATGAGGGCTTTAAGGAAATATCTATTGAACCAGTAGTGCTACCAAATGAACATCCTCTTTCTTTGAGGGAAGAAGATTTGCCAATTATATTTGAAGAATATGATAATTTATATAAAGAAATGGTTAAAAGAAGAGCAGAAGGTCATGAATTTAATTTCTATCATTTTAACATAGATTTAAATGGAGGACCTTGTGTATATAAAAGAATATCTGGTTGCGGAGCAGGTCATGAATATGTAGCTGTAACTCCAAATGGAGATATATATCCATGTCATCAGTTTGTAGGAAATGAAGATTTCAAAATGGGAAGTATATATACTGATGAATTAAGAGAAGATATAGCTTTAAGATTTAAAAAAGCTCATATTTATAATAAACCAGAATGCAAAAATTGTTGGGCTAGATTCTATTGTAGTGGTGGATGTCAGGCTAATAATTATAATTTTAATAAAGATTTTACAAAACCATATAGTTTAGGATGTAAAATGCAGAAAAAGAGAATAGAATGTGCTATAGCATATAAAAGTAAAAATAAATAAGCAAAATTAAAGTCTGTATAAATTACAGACTTTTTTTAAAAGGAATTATAATTTTTTTGTAGAATATTATAAAAAGTAAAAAAATAAAAATAACTTACAATAAATTATATACAAAATATGATAAAATAGGGTATAATTTAAATAATGTTATGAAAATACGCAGTTTATATAAAATGAAAAGAGGAAGATAGGAAATGGATTGTAGGGAATACGAAACTATTATTAGTAAAATAGACAGTGTGATAAAATGCAGAGTTATTGAAGAAGGAAATAAAGTAACAGAAATACATGTTTTAGCGAATAATCTAAGATCTGCAAAACAAATCTCAAGGGATATAGAAACTGCTCTTTTGACTTTAGTTGATTTTAAGATAGATAGAAAGATAATAAGTATAGCTCAAATAAATACGGAGTATGAAGAAAAAGTAAACAGAATAAGATTCGAAGGAATAAGTTTAACATCAAATGAAAATCTAGCAATATGTGAGGTTAATCTTATATATCAGGGTGAAAATTACAAAGTAGTTGAAAAAGGAATAAGAAGTCAAAATAATAAAAAAAATATAGTAGCTAAAGCTACTGTAAAAGCAGTAGAAAACATTTTAGGACAAGATAATTTATTTGACATTATAAATGTTAATTTAACTAGTTTTTCAGATATATCTTATGTAACCGTTATGGTTACTATGGTATTTAATAATACAGAAGACACTATGATAGGATCCTCCATTATTAGTGATGACATGAATGAATCTATAGCAAAAGCAACTTTAGATGCTATAAATAGGAGGATACAAAGGACAATACTTTAGCAATAGAAGCCAAAAATCAAAAACAAAAAACACACAAAAATCAAAAATTAATTTCCCTAGCGTAGCGAATTTAAACACGGGTTTTTAGCGGAGTCTCGTGAAAATCGCAAGGGGGTATTTCAATGAAAAAGAAATTATTTGCTGTATTAATGACAGTTTTAGCTTTAGCTATAGCTGGTGGTTCTACTTTTACATGGGCATAAATTTAAAATAAAATTTTAAATAAAATTAATTGAATTATGATTTTTGGCTTTTATTATATAAGGAGGGTATCATGAAGGATTTACCAATAAAAATAAAAGTATTTTTAATAACTATATATACATTATGCATAGCCTCACTTTTTATTTATATTAAGTATTTTGGAATTAATGAAATTAAATTAAATATAGAAGAATTAATTTTTTTTGGAGTATTAATGACATTAACAGAGAGTTTTGCTGTTTATTATAAGGATATTTCTGTTAGTACAAGTTTTGCCATTCAATTAACTACTATGATATTATTTGGACCGTTATTTACTGTTGCAGTACAAATAATAGGATTAACTTTTAGAGTAACAAATAATAATACTAAAAGTACTATAATTAAAACACCATTTTATAAGACTTTATTTAATTATAGTATTGTAACAATTCCAATTATTTTAGGATCATATATATATATTGCATTAGGTGGAATTTTCCCTTTTGATTCTTATAAATGGATTCCTTTGATAGTATTTATATGTGTATATTTTTTAACAGAAACTTTTATAATATCCATGCTTTTCACTCTTTTATATGGTGAAAATTTAATAAGAAATTATATTAGTAATCTAAGATTGGGATTTTTAAATATTTTAGCTATGGTTCCTTTTGCCCTTATGTTAGTAGAAATATATATTTATTTTAAATACATAGGAGTTATGATAGCAATATGTCCTATTCTTTTAGTTAGATATTCTTTTTTATTGTTTATAAAAGAAAAATCTCAATATAAAGAAACTATAACAGCTCTTATGCATGCTATGGAAGCTCGAGATAAATATACAGAAGGACATTCTGAAAGAGTTGCAGACTTATCAATAATAATAGCTAAGGAATTAAAATTTTCTCAAAATAAATTAGAAAAATTAAAGATATCAGCTATGCTTCATGACGTTGGGAAAATAGGCATAGACGATTCAATATTAAATAAAAAAGGTAAACTTACTAAAGAAGAATATGAAAAAATAAAAGAGCACCCAACTATAGGAAGCAAAATACTAAATGACATATCAGGTATGACTCAGGAAAAATTCATAGTGGAACATCACCACGAAAGATATGACGGCAAAGGATATCCATCAGGATTAAGTGGAGATGAAATATGTATAGAGGTATACATAGTTGAACTTGCAGATTGTATAGATGCTATGGCTACAGATAGACCATATAGAAAAGCTTTGCCTAAACAAAAGATATTAGAAGAAATTAAAAATAATAGTGGAACACAATTTAATCCTAAGGTAGTAGATGCCTATCTTAAATATATTGAAAAGTTAGGAGAAAATACATAAATGTTTTTACAGGGAGTAATATTATCTATATTTATTGGATATATTTTAAAGGGAAGATTGAAAAATATAAATGTACGAAAGATAAGAGCAATATACTTAGTGTTGATTGCTTTTTTTATGAAGTTTATTTTATTGAAATTAACTAGCATGGACATATTATCAAGAGGAGCGGTACTTTATGTACTTTATTTAACTCAATATTCCCTTTTAGCCCTGTTTGTTATTATAAATAGAAAAGATAAATATATCTTAATAATGGGAGTAGGATTTTTATTAAATGCATTAGTTATTTTTACAAATGGTGGTTCTATGCCAGTTAGCTTAGAAGCTGCTAAAAACATAGGATTTAGTGGAGATTCAGTTGGAAATGGGCTATATAGAATAATGAATGAAAAAACTATATTAGGTTTTTTAGGAGATAAATATTCTTTCTATCCATTAGGTTTTATAAATAAATTTTTGCCATTTAATATAATTAAACCTTATGTGGCTTCTTTAGGGGATTTTGTACTTGTTATAGGTTTAGGACTTTATATTATAATGGGAATGACAAGTAAAAAAGGGAATAATAAAACAGAGTAAACTCTTGTATTTAGTCAAAATAAATAGTATAATACATTTTGTCAACTTAAAAAAATATATTGAAATCGAAGATTAAAGATCATGGAGAGATGTCCGAGTGGTTTAAGGAGCACGCCTGGAAAGCGTGTGTAGGGGCAACTCTACCGGGGGTTCGAATCCCCCTTTCTCCGCCAATTAGTCTTTGCCGTGCTAGATGGGGAGTTAGCGGTGCCCTGTAACCTGCAATCCGCTACAGCAGGATTGAATTCCTCGAAGAGGCCTTAGTGTGTGGGGTCTGGCCTATATAAGTGGCGTTGAGAATCGGGCCTTACGCAAGGAAAATTCATGAACCCCGTCAGATCCGGAAGGAAGCAGCGGTAAGTGAACACTTTCCTGTGCCGTAAGTAAACCTGGTTTGAGCTAACTGTATAGGTAACGCTCATATGCTATTGTCAATTCGAGGTGCACGGTCAATATAAAATAAAAATTAGATGCCATAAGGCGTCTTTTTATTTTATAGCAAATAGGATATAATATGTTTATAACATTATTTCGTAGCGATATAATACATATAAAAAGAGGGTGCTATTTTGGCATATACTGCGCTTTATAGGGAATGGAGACCTAAAAACTTTAATGAGGTTGTAGGTCAAAAACATATAACTCAAACAGTTAAAAATCAAGTTAAGAATAATAGAATAGCACATGCTTATTTGTTTTGTGGAACTCGGGGAACTGGGAAAACTTCAACTGCTAAAATATTAGCTAAAGCTGTAAATTGCTTAAACCCAGTAGATGGGGAACCTTGCAATGAGTGTGATATGTGCAAAAAAATAAATGCAGGTACATTAATTGATGTAACTGAATTAGATGCAGCTTCAAATAATGGTGTAGATAGAATAAGAGATATTATAGAAGATGTATTATATCCCCCAAGAGAAGGAAGATATAAAGTTTATATAATGGACGAAGTACATATGCTGTCAACTGGTGCTGTTAATGCTTTTTTGAAAACACTGGAGGAGCCTCCGTCTTATGTTATATTTATTTTAGCAACAACAGATCCTCAAAAACTACCTGTTACTATTTTATCTAGATGTCAGAGATTTGATTTTAAAAGAATAAAAAAAGAAGAAATATTTGATAGATTGAGAAAAATAGTTAAAAATCAAGGAGTTTATGCAGATGATAATAGTTTAAATCTAATAGCCAGAATGGCAGATGGAGCTATGAGAGATGCACTCAGTATATTAGACCAAGCAATATCTATGGGTGGCGGAAAAGTTGATTATGATCTTGTAATAAATATGCTAGGTTTAGTAACTAATGACAATATATTAAAGCTTACAGATGCAGTAATAGAAAAAAACATAGAAAAGACTATGAAACTAGTAGACGATATTATATATTCAGGTAAGGATATAAATACATTCATTAAAGATTTAATAACACATTTTAGAAATCTTATGATGGTAAAGGTCAGTAAAAAACCTGAAGAAGTATTGGATATGTCGCTTGAAAATATAGAGCTTATAAAAGAACAGTCCTCAAGGATTAGAGTAGAAGAAATAATGAGATATATAAAGATTTTGCAAGAGGCTGAGGAAGAATCTAAATGGAGTAAACAATCTAGAATATATTTAGAACTTGCACTTATTAAAATGTGTAAGGTAGAATACGACTCATCTCCTGAGATGATGTTATCTAGAATAAATAAATTAGAAGATGCTATAAAAAAAGGAAATATAGCTGTATCTTGCGAGAGAATAGTTACAAAAAAAGATAATAAAATTCAAGAATGGAAAGATGAAGAAGGCACATTGGTTTGTAACACGGAAGATGAAGTAGTTAAGTTAAGACCAGAAGACAAATTCAATGAAAATTCAGCATTAACACTTGACATTGTTAAAAAATCTTGGCAAGATATATTAGATGTATTTAAATCAAGAAGGCAAATGGTATTGTATGCATCTTTAGTTACAGGAGAACTTGTAGACTGTAAAGATGGAGTAGTAACAATAAAATTTGGAAAGAATTATTCCTTTAATAAAAAAAGATTAGATAAAGGGGATAATGGTAAATTGGTCGATGAGGTTTTTTCTTATGCACTTAAAGAAAAAGTAAGAATAGAATATATTATAGAAAAAAGTATTGAAGAAAAAGATACTGAAAAAGTGCTAAAAGAAACTTTTGGAGATATATTAGAAATAATAGATGATTAAATTTAAGGAGGATTTATAAATGGCAAGAGGTGGATCACCAAATTTTGGTGGAGGAAACATGGGTAATCTTATGAAACAGGCTCAAAAACTTCAGAAACAAATGGAAGAAATGCAAAAGGATTTAGAGGTAAAAGAGTTTAAGGCATCTGCTGGCGGCGGAGCAGTCGAAGTAGTAGCAAGTGGTAAAAGAGAAATTTTAGAAATAACAATAAAACCAGATGTAGTAGATAAAGATGATATTGAAATGCTTCAAGATTTAGTTTTATCGGCTGTAAATGAAGCTTTAAAAAATGCAGAAAGTGAAACAGCAACAGAAATGGGTAAATTAACTGGCGGAATGAATATGCCTGGTATGTTTTAACTGAGGTGAATTGTATTGGAATTTTATCCTGTGTCTATCGAAAAATTAATAGAGGAATTTGCTAAACTTCCTGGTATAGGATATAAAACAGCACAAAGATTAACTCTTTATGTTTTAAATTTACCAACAGACGAAGTCAATGGATTTGCAGAAGCTTTGGTTAAAGCTAAAGGTACCATTAAATTTTGTTCTGTTTGTGGGAATTTTACAGATACAGATCCTTGTTCAATATGTAGTAATCCAAATAGGGATAAGAGTTTAATTTGTGTAGTGGAACAGCCTAAAGATGTTTATGTTATGGAGAAAGTTAAAGAATTCAATGGAACATACCATGTACTACATGGCAACATATCTCCTATGGCGGGTAGAGGTCCTTCAGATATTAAACTAAAGGAGCTTGTAAGAAGAGCAAATGAAGAGTTAAAAGAAGTTATAGTGGCCACAAATTCCACTGTTGAGGGAGAAGCTACTGCTATGTATATATCTAAAATTCTAAAGCCTTTAGGGGTTAAAGTAACTAGGATAGCTCATGGGATTCCTGTAGGCGGAGATTTGGAATATGCTGATGAGGTAACAATATCAAAAGCTTTGCAAGGAAGAATAGAATTATAAAAATTAAATGAATAACTTTCCATTTTGTGTCAATAATTTAAATGATATTAAATGGGAGGTTTTTTTATGAATAAAAAAAATATTTTATCATTTTTAGTTAGCAATAAGGGGAGTATAGGAAATGTTGAAACCACAGGAGACATTTATTTTAGTAAAGAAAATTTAATAACCGCCATAAAGGATGCGGAAAATGAATTAAGATTTTGCGATGAATATTTTGATAATGTTAAAGATGATAGATTGTTAGAATATGCTATATATAAGGGCAAAGCTGCTAAATCCAGATATGAGTATTTAATAAATATAGCAAAAGAAAAAGGTGTGCAACATTCTGAGTACATAAATGATAAAAAAACTTACGGTGCTTAAAAAATTATAGTAATATTTAGAATAAAATTGGTATAATAGTAATTAAGATTAAAATGGAGGTGACTTTATGAGTCCACAAATTATCTTAACTTTTATTATAGCCTTATTTGTTCTTTTTTTTGTAGGTAAGCTTTTAGCATTTCCTCTTAAGATTTTACTAAAATTAATAGTGAACGGAATAATAGGTGCAGTTTTATTATTTATTGTTAACGTAATAGGTTCATTTTTTAATTTTTATATTGGAATAAATATATATACTGCTTTAATAGCTGGGTTCTTTGGAGTTCCTGGAGTAATATTTTTAATATTTTTTAAGTTATTTCTTTAAAACCGTTAATTATAGCGGTTTTATTTTTTTGTGATTTATAGTTGACATAAATTCTGTAAAGATGTATATTGTTAGTGTATTAATGGAGTTAATACACCTAACATACTTAAGCAGGAGGTGAAAAGGTGATTAATATAGATAGTAGAAGTGCCACACCTATATATAAGCAAATAGTAGAAAAGGTAAAAGAAAATATTCTAACAGGATTATTAAGACCTGGGGACAAACTTCCTTCAGTTAGAGAGATGTCTTCTCGTATAACGGCAAATCCCAATACAGTAAGTCGTGCTTATATAGAGCTTGAAAGACAAAAGGTTATAGAAACCATTAGAGGAAAGGGAACTTATGTATCCTTAGATTATGAACCTAAAATGGAGGAAGATAAGATGAATAGATTAAAAAAAGAATTAAAAAATATAATAATAGAAGCGTATTACATGGGAATAGGTAAAAAAGAAATAATGGAATTTATGGACGATATATATAAAACAGTAGATAATCAAGATTCCATTATAAATAGAGATGATAAGAGGTGATATTTTGATAACTATAGATAATGCTAGTAAAAGCTTTTATGGTAAAAATGCTATAGAAAATTGTAGTTTTAGTATAGAAAAAGGAAGCATATTTGGACTTATAGGACCTAATGGAGCAGGCAAAACAACTATTATTAAAGCTATATTAGATATATATAAATTAGATAAGGGTGAAATAAAAATAGATGGTGAACTTATAGATGATAATTCTTTAATAAAAGCTAAAATAGGATATGTAGCAGATGAAAACAAATACTTCACATCTTATAAAATAAAAGAAATATTGAAATTTTACAAAATGACCTATAAAGATTTTGATGAATCTAGATTCTATGAATTAAATGAAATACTAAAACTCCCCCTAGATAGGTCTATAGGAAGATTGTCTAAGGGAATGAAAATGAGATTATCATTTATGCTTAATCTAAGTATAAGACCAGAAATTCTAATAATGGATGAACCAACTTCAGGACTTGACCCAATAGTTAGAAAGCAAGTGGTGGATATACTTTTAGAAGAAGCCTATGACAGACAAACTACTATATTAATATCTTCACATAATTTAGGTGAGCTTGAAAGAATATGCGATACTGTAGCTATTATGAATGATGGCAAGATAGAATATATAAATTCTATAGATGAGATGAAAAATTCATTATTTAAGATTCAAGTAGCATTTGATGAAGAAATAGATGAAGATTTTAATAATTGGAAAGAAGTTATAAAAGTTGAGAAGATGGGTAGAATGTACACTTTAATAACAAAGAATAACTCAGAAGAATTTATGATAAAATTAAATAGTTTAGGAATGGTGTTTTCCCAGGAAATAAATTTAAGTTTAGAAGATATATTTATATATTATATTTCAGAAAATGTAAATCTTGATTTTATTGCAGAAGATGAGGTGAAGATATGAAATTTTTTAACAAAGCTATATTTTATAAAGAATTTAAAATAGCTAAATGGTTTCTTCTTGTTTTAACAGGAGAAGTTTTAATCTTTTCTATTTTGCCATTTATTAATACTATTCAAAGTATAAGAGACTCAATAGAACGTGGGAATTATGAGCAATTTAATTTTAATTGGAATTTTAGCTATAGTTTTAATGAGTTTAATGAACATAGAATATTTTTCTCTATTATTATTATTATTTTAGCAAGTCTTATTATTGGAATGGATTATAGTAATAGAAAATATGAATTCTTAACTACACTTCCTTTTAAAAGACAAGAAATAATAATAACTAAATATATAACAGCTATTATAGTAGTTGTTATTCCCATTATAATAGAATTTATAACTACTTTATCATTGTTTAATAGTAATAAAGATATATTATATTCTTATATTAGCTATAATATTTTGATAAAATGGTTTATATTAAACATTTTAGTTTATATATTTATTTTAACCTTTACCATGGTTATTCAATTATTATGCGGTAAAAATTTAATAGGAGGAATTTTAGGAAGTATATTTTTAGTAATTCCTTTAGGATTTTCATCTTTACTTAATGAATTAATAAAAATATTGAATTATAAAGCTTATACAAATCAAGTTACGTGGACAACTAATTTATATTACAAGATAGATAATTTATCTTTTAAATTGTCACCTGCAGCCTATAATATGAACTTTTTTAAATATAAAAATGATGATTATTATAATTTATATGATCAATTAATATTAAAATTTCCTACTAGGATAATAATATTAATTATTGTAATTGCAATTGGTATTTATATTTTATATATATTATTTAATAAGTTTCCTATAGAAAGGAGCGGGTATATATTAATATATAAGCCAACTGAATATATTCTTGAAATAGGGATAAGCTTATGTACAGGCTTATTAGTAGGAATAATAGTAGCTGAGAATTTAATTAGCAAATATAGTTTATATGAAACGACGGATAAACTTTTTTCAACTCATTTAAATTACACTGTATTTTTTATGTTTTTATCTTGGATTGTAACAAGTATTATCTTATTTTATGGAACGCATAAAGTAATAGAACTTAGTAAAAATTAGGAAGGGGAAATGAAATGAAAGCTTTAGAAGTAACGGATGTAAAGAAAAAACTTGGAAGACGAGAAATAATAAAAGGAATAACTTTTTCAGTAGAAGAAGGAGAAATATTTGGTTTCTTAGGGCCAAATGGAGCTGGTAAAACTACAACTATAAGAATGCTTGTAGGTCTTATTGCGCCAAACTCAGGTGAAATAAAAATAATGGGTGAAGATATAAAGAAAAGTAGAGAAAAAGCTTTAAGTTATGTAGGTGCTGTAGTTGAAAATCCTGAGCTATATACTTATTTATCAGGGTATGAAAACTTAATGCAAATAGCAAGAATAAGAAAAATAGATAAAGCATATGTAGATGAAATAGTAGAGCTAGTTGATTTAACTCCAAGAATAAATGATAAAGTTAAAAAATATTCTCTTGGAATGAAGCAAAGATTAGGACTTGCTGCATCACTTATTGGTAAACCTAAATTATTAATTTTAGATGAACCTACTAATGGATTAGACCCATCAGGAATAATGGACTTTAGAGCTATAGTTAAAAAAGCTGCGAAAGAAACTGGAGCTGCAGTGTTTATATCATCACATATTTTAAGTGAAATTCAGCAGGTATGTGATAAAGTAGCATTCATAAATTCTGGTGTTATACAGTCTGTAGAAAGTTTAAATGGAAGTGATGAAGTAGAAAAATTAGATTCTATAGTTTTAAGAGTAGATGAATTAGACAAAACTAAGGAAATATTAAATAAACTTGATTTTGTAAAAGAGATAAAAGAAAATAAGGATGAACTTAACTTAAAAATCAAAGAAGGAAAATCATCTGAAATAATAGTTAGTTTAGTAAAGGAAAATATTCATATAAACGAAATATTTAAAAAACAACAAATACTAGAAGATAGATACATGGAGCTTGTTGAAGGAGGTAAAAGATAATGATAAGTTTAATACATAATGAAATAAAAAAATTATTTACTAGATGGAAGAGTAGAATATTACTAATATCTTTTGCAGCTTTAGTAGCACTAATAGCTTTTGGAGTATACCAAAATGATAAGATGGAGAAAGAGTGGAGCAAACCAGAAACTCAAATTGAAAATTTAGAGGAATCTATTAAATATTCAGAAGAAGATTTAAAAAACAGTACTGAAGAAGATAAAAAATGGATACAAGAAAATATAGATCAGATGAAGCAGGATATAGAGGTGCTTAAAAATCAAACTACTGAAGACTATGATGCCAAAAAAGATCTTGAAGCTAGAATAGAAAATGTAGATTTTCAGTTAAAAGATATGGAAGATAATAATGATGTTTATCCTGCAGGTAGTTATAAAAGCAATTTAAATCAAGAAAAACAGCTATATCAGTATATGTTAGATAATAATATAGACCCTAGAGAAAGTACTGAATTAAATGCATTTAGTTATTCTAAAAGTATGTTTATGATTTTAGGAAGCTTATTTTTAGTAGCAGGAGTAATAGTTTTTGCAGCAGATATGGTATCTGGTGAATTCACACCTCCAACTATGAAATTCCTACTCACTCAACCAGTTTCAAGAGCTAAGGTTTTATTATCTAAATATATATCACTTTTAATAACCTCCGTTTTGTCTATTTTATCTATAGAAATTATATCTTTTGTAATAATGGGATTTATATTTGGATTTGGAAGTTCAAATTATCCTTTAATTACAGGTCAAAAGTATCAATTTGATATGACTAAAGTTGTAGATGGACAGCATCCTTTAGTAGAAGTGGCAGGAAGTTCACATATAATAAGCCAGGGGCAATATACTTTAAGATTATTTTTATTCCAAATTTTATTTATTATAGCTTGCGTATCTTTTGCATTTATGATATCTACTATATTAAAAAGCAGCATGATATCTATGGGAATAGGTATAGTTTCAGTAATAGTATTTAATATTATAGTAGCAATTCCTTATGCTAACAAAATAGCTCCATTTTTATTCACAACATATGGAAGCGGCGAAGCTATTTTTAGTGGACAAAACGCAGCGTACATGCAGATTCCTTATATGACTACAAGTTTTGGAGTAATAATGCTTATAGTTTGGAGCGCCGTATGTTATTTAATAGCACATTTCGTATTTGTTAAAAAAGATATATTAATATAAGATATATTAAGCATTTATGGAGAGAGAGGATTTATTCCTCTCTTTTTTAATTTTTTGAATAATATATATTATATTTTAGGGAATAACTAAAAAGAAGGTTGTATATAAATTTTTAGTTATATTAAAGGGTGATTGTATGAATAGTAAAAATATAGTTGAGAATGTAAACAATATAATAGATGAAATAGGAATGAAAAATAGTGTGGTTAGTAATTGGATAGAAATAGGAACAAATCAAGTTAAAGCTGCAGTGATTTTTATAAATGGAATAGCTAATCAGGAACTAATAGATAGGGATATAGTTTCTTCTTTTAGGAAAAGTACAAATAAAGGTTTAGAGATAGATGAAAATACATTAGTTTATTTAAAAGAAAACTATATAAATATGGCAAATAATTATATAGAAAAAGATGAAAATAAAGCTATCGATGCATTAAAAAGAGGTAAAACTATATTTTTATTAGATGGAGTTTATGAATGTATTATATTCGATACTACAATGTATCCTCAAAGAACAACTCAAGAACCAGAAAATGAAAGGGTAATAAGAGGATCTAGAGAGGGATTTGTTGAAAGCATAGATACTAATATAGCTATTATAAGGAAAAAAGTAAAAGATAAAAATTTAACATTAGAATATTTAAAAGTGGGAAAAAAATCACAAACAGACCTTGTACTAATATATCTAAAAGATGTTGCAGATGAAAATGTTATAAAAAAGTTAAAAGATAAGATAAATAAAATAGATGTAGATTTCGTGGTAGCAACAGGAAATATAGAACAATACATAGATAATTATTCTTATAATATTTTTCCTCAATTTGGTGGAACCGAAAGACCAGACAAGGTAGAAGCTAATATTATGGAAGGCAGAGTAGCTCTTATATTAGATGGAACACCCTACGTATTAACAATACCAAGTGTATTTTTTGAATTTTTTCAAGCACCAGATGATTATTATGAAAGAAGTATAATATCTTCTTTTGTTAGGATATTAAGATATTTAGCTGCAGTTATAGTTATAACGTTAGAGCCTTTTTATTTAACTTTAATAAATTCAAATAATGAGTTTATTCCTGTTAAATTTGTTATTCCTATAGCGCAAGCAAGGCAAGGAATAGCTTTAAGTATACTAGTTGAAATACTTGCTATGAATTTGGTTGTTGAATTATTAAGAGAAGGAGGATTAAGACTTCCAACAAAGATCGCATCAACTTTAAGTTTAGTAGGTGGTATTATAGTTGGAAATACCGCTATTGAATCTAAACTTGTTAGTCCTACAACTTTATTTATTGTTGGATTTTCAACTATAGCTACTTTTGTAATAACAAACTATGATATGTCATTAGCTGTAAGGTTTGTAAAATTCATTATGATCATATTAGCTTATTTCTTAGGAATATTTGGAATATCACTAGGTTGGTATTTAATTTTGTTATATCTTTGTTCTTTAGAAAATTTTGACACACCTTATTTTGGAATTAAAAAAGAAGATTTAAAAGATATTATAATTAGAGGACATTTAAGTAAAATGAATAAAACGCCGGAATCTATACCCACTAAAAACAAATAAGGATAGTGATATTTATTCATGAGAGGTTATTAGTATGAATAATAAAAAAATAACTAAAAATCAAATGACTCTTTTGTTAGTAGGAATGATGATTGGAACAGAAACTATATACATACCTAATCTAATGGTTAGGTATGGGAATCAAACTGGATGGATGTGTTTAATTTTAGGAGCTATGTATCCTATATACATAGTTTATGTAGCAAATATTATGTGTAAAAATTATCCTAATGAAAATATATTAAAATTGAGTAAAAGATTTTTAGGAAAATTTTTAGGAAGTATATTTAACTTCATATTTTTAGTAGAGTTTGTTTTTTATACAACTATAAGATGCGCTGAATTAAGTAATCTTATTAGAGTATATATAGTATATTTTCTTAAGCCAAATGTAATATTTTTTGTTGTAGTATTGGTAGCTGCATATTCTAGTTATTTAGGGCTGCATGTAATATCTAGAGTAAATGAAGTGATATTGTTTTTTTCTATACCTATGTTTTTGGTTCCGTTAGTCGCTTTAAAACGCGGGAGTTTGTTAAATCTAAGCCCTGTTTTTGGAGCGTCAGTTGGTGAATTTGCTTATTGTACGTATATAGCTTCAAATTTATTTTATGGGATAGAGTTAATTTTTCTTATTTATCCTTATTTAAATAAGAAAACTGATTTAAAAAAGTCGGGATTATATTCTGTATTAATAACAGTAGTTATATTTGTATGGTTTACTTTTGCTACTATATATTATTTAGGAATAGATATAATTCCTAAATATTTATGGGCATTTACTTCTGTTACAAAAGCATTAAGATTAACTACTGTAAAAAACTTTACATTTATATTTATGTTTTTTTGGTCTATTATAATAATTCAGAATATATCTAACAATTATCATGCTATAGTATTGATTTTAAGTGAATTTATATCAAAATATAAAAAAAAGATTATATCATTGATAATATTTCCTGTAATAGCTTGTCTACCATATATATATGGTAATGAAGTTAGAGTTAGAGAAATGAAATCAAAACTAGTCTTTGTTATAAATGCATTTAATATAATATACACTATGATTATAGTTATAGCTATTTATATAAAAAGAGGTAGAAAAGATGAAAAATAGGTTTTTAATCATATTATTATTCTTATTTATGAGTTATTTTCTAATAACAGGGAGAAAAAGTGCAGAACCTATAGAAGATCTCCTAATTCAACCAGGGGTAGGGTATGATATTGAAAAAACAAGTTCAGATACAATAAAATATAATATACCTGTATCAACTTATGTGTTTGAGGGAGATGGAAATATTTCATCTGAGGTATATAGTGGGTCTTATGTGAACTTAGCTGGTACAAGAACTTCGAGGCAGGTTAAATTAAACAAAAGGTTTATTGTAGCATTTGAAAAGATATATATATTTAGTGAAGATTTTGCAAAACGTGGAATAAGAAATGGAATAAATATTTTATTTAAAAATCCATGGGTAGATGATATGGGGAATGGAGTTGTTTGTGCTGGGAAAGCAGAGGATATATTGAAATTTAACGTAAAAGGGTATCCAAGTTCATGTGATTATATAGAAGGTATGATTAAGAGTATAAAATATTATAATTTTTTTTCAGATAATTACACGCTAGTAAATATGGAAGTAATGTTAGATTCAGAAGGCAGAAATTTGACATTACCATATATAGAAATTATAGATGGACAATTAGAAATAACAGGTCTTGCAGTTTTTAAGGGAGACAAAATGATTGCTAAAATGGACCTTGAAGATTCACAGATATTAAATATATTAAGGGAAAATAATGATGAAGGTATACTTTATATTCAAGGTAATAATGATGAAAGTATAAGTTATGATGCAACGGTAAATAAAAAAGTCAAATGCATAAAACAAAAGGATAATTATAAGTTTATTATTAGTTTAGATTTTAATGGTTCGATAGTAGAAGATGAGTTATACAAAAACATAACAAAGAGTTCAAGTGTAGGAGAAGAGTTTAGTCAGGATATATCTAAAGTAATAAAACAAGAGTGTGATGGATTTATATATAATATGCAAAACACATATAAAGTTGATATGCTTGATTTAGGAAGAATAGCAGCAGCTAAATATGGAAGACATACTGGAGTAGACTGGAATGATGAAGTTTCAAAGGCGGATATAGAGGTGAATATTAAAGCTAATTTAACTAGTTTTGGAAGAGGTGATTATTAGGATTATATAGATTTGATTATATATTATATAAACACTTACCCTAGCGTATCAATATATGAAATCTAGAGAAAAATGTAGAAAAATGACGAATGAGAAGTATAGTTATTAAGAATAGGGTAACACTATATATGTACCTTTCATATTTATGATACAATACTCCTTGTCGCCA